>CAIRMK010000170.1 GCA_903879645.1 uncultured Bacteroidota bacterium | reverse complement strand
CCATTCACAAATTGCACTTTTTTTTCGGTAAAATTTACACAATGGTTGTAAATAGCGTCGTAATCCAAAAAAGGTTCCGTGTTTTTGGTTTTAGGTTCTGGCTGTGTTTCAATTAATGGTACTTGGATTGTATTTGCAGTAACAAAGGTTTTTGAATTCTCGTTTAGATAAAGATTTTCATCCCAGGAATAAAAACATAACCTCGTTAAATCTTTTCCCGATTTGTCTATTTCTAATTTTAAAATATTTTCATAATGAGCTTGAACTTTTAGGAACGTTTCTTTGTGTTCGGTTTTTGGCGTAACGATTTTGACTAGAATTTTTAAACCGTTTCCAGATGGACTAATAAAACACGCATAAGTAAACTCACTTTGTGCAGCTATACTTTTTGATTTTTGTAAATCGGTAGTACTTAATTTGTCGATATCTAAGATTATAAACTTTGAATACTCTGTTAGGAATTCTAATTTACGACCACCAACAAATTTTCCTGAAGGTGTGAATGCTGGAAGTGATTTTTTAGCTTTGTTGTATGCTTCCTCTTTCTTTTCAGCCAATGATTTACGCAAGTAAATTATGCCAGGTTTGTACTTTCCGGTTTTAATTTCCTCTAAAATTGTTGCAATCGTTTTGTGTTCTACAACTTCGTTGAAATTCTTGAATATTGTTATCATTTAGGAGTAATTAGTGATTAGTAAATAGTGAATAGTTTTTAAGTTTGTGCCTGTCTTACAGACACAAACTTCACAAGTTCCATTACAATCGCTCATACTATCGTCCTTTAAATGATTTGTTGTAATGCTCTTGTAATAGCTTTTCAACATCTGATAGTTTGTAGTAGATTTTGTTTCCTACTTGACTGAATGAAATTTTGCCTTCGTCTCTCCAGGTTTGAGCTGTACGTTTTGAAATTTTCATCAGTAAAAGGAATTCTTGATTGTCTAAAAAGGTTTCCTTCTTTGGGTCTGCCTTGATAGAAAGTTGGGATTGAATAGTGTCTAATTTGCTCATTAGATCTGTGAACTGGTCTTTTGTGAAGATAATTGCATCCATTTTTAAAAGTTTTAAATTGTTATGGTGCAAATGGAAGAAATAAAAAAAAGTCCGATTAGACTTATTTGGTCTTATCGGACTAAATAGTTTGTTAGACCTTATGGATAGTAAGAAGTTGAAATGTTAATTTTAGAAAAAATCGGACTACAGTTTTATTTTCCAATCATTATTTGGGTTCTTATCGGTTCTTGTTGGCGATAAATACGTTTGAATTGTAAGCATTGAAAGCTCATTCCCGTTTTCATCTACATAATTATCACAAATGAATTTTGCAATATCCTTTATCTTATGTTCAATGTATGGTTTGCCATTTGGTTTTACATCATTCATCATTTGTTTGTAAGCATCTGTTAAAATGTTGATTGGACCATTCAAACGAATTTTTAAAGTTGGTGCTGTTGCTAATTTTGCATTGTTTAATTTTTCTTGTTGTTCTTTATCATATTCAGAACGCATTTTGCGTAGTGTTTGTAAATGCTCAATTTGATGGTTGCATTGTTCGTCATACGCTTGTAAGGTCGTATTAATTGAAAATTTATCAGCTTGTTTATACGCAAAAGCTTCTTGGGTCAAATAAATAAGTTTTTCTGAAAAGTCTGATAGTGTTTCAATATGATTTTTGACTTCATAATAAGAAAAATATCTATCATCAGAATTAGCGTTAATAAGTCTTTTTGGGGTTCTTGGTTTAGCTCGAACTACTCTTGCAGATTGCAGCTCTGTTCTTTTTTTGTCAATTAAAATGTACAATTTATTGTATCTACTCATTGCCGTTTTGGAGCTGAAAAAAGCTTCATTATTGGCTAATAATTTTTCGAGTTTACAAATCCATACTTCTGGGTTCTTCACCAGGTTGAATTGATAATCAATAAATAAAGGGAAT
>CAIRMK010000169.1 GCA_903879645.1 uncultured Bacteroidota bacterium | reverse complement strand
CCCAATATAGTTATTATGGGTCTGCTAAAATTGTAACTATTTGTGGTTAAATTAAAATCCACCGAATAATTCCCCGAGATACTTGTCTCAATAGGAATATTATCAGTAGAATTTAAAATGCCTACTCCATATGGAAAAGCAGTACCTCCCCAACTATTATCCCAATTATGGTTTTGTCTGAATTTAACGTTACCTGAGTTAAAATGGTAACCATTAAGTTTATAATTTATACCATCATTTGAATACGTCAATATCAGTTGACCAGCCCTGCATGGCATCTCCAATTAAACTTACAGGTGTTACTGTGATTGGTGTAAAAGAATAACTTCCAAATAGCATATCAAAAGTAATATGATAAGTGCCGGCAGTTACAGGAATATCTGGTCCGTCGCTCACTGCTGTTCCTGTTGGAAAGGTGGAACCTCCCCAATTTAAAGACCAATCGTGGTTTTCTCTAAATTTTATAAAGCCATTAACTAATGTAACATCAAAAGTATATATTGTATAGTGATGTTCTGTGAAGGAGGTTTCTTCAAATATTCCCGTTCCAATAATACTGATTTGGGAAAAAGAGAATGTTGTAAAAAATAAAGCAATTAAAGGGAGTAATACTTTCTTCATATTTTTAATTTTAATCAAAAATAAAATAAAATTAAGGCATCTATTATTTTTTATAACAGAATTACTTTACGCAAACGATAAAGTAGTGATAACTTTATATATTTAACGAAATAATTGTAAATTCTAATTCAAGTGGCTTTAATTTATCAAGAAGCATAATGATTAAATTATCTCCTAACTCCAAATAAAACTCAGAAAAATTAGATTTTCGTTCTTGTAAACTTTGGTTTGGAAACAATTCATTTTGAAGTAATAAAATGCGGTCCAATTTATCTGCATGAACTCTTTTTTCAGCCTTTAACAACCTTTTTTCTAAATTTTCAAATCCTTTTATTTGTTTAGTTTCTTGTGCTTTTACGGCACCAATAAACGATTTGTCTGTTTGATTAGCTATTGATGATAAATTTTCAAATTGTTTTTTCAAAACTTCCTTTTGTTCCGTAAAATCTATTTTTAAACTAGAAAATTCTTTTGTTTTTTTATTGAATAAATCTTGTTGATTTGAAAATAAATCTGCCCAGCTCAAATTTAAATTAGCTGCTTTATCTGCTTGTTTTTTTGTAGTCAAAAGGACAGAATTCCGAAGTAAAAGTATTGGAAAAGTAACGTTGTTTTCTTCAAAATTTGACTTTAATTCCAACCAATAAGCTAATTCACCACCGCCGCCAATGTAACATAGGTTAGGTAAAATAATTTCCTGATATAATGGACGTAAAATTACATTGGGACTAAATTTATCAGGATGATTTTTTAATTCGTCTAAAATTTCACTTTCACTAAATTGTAGGGAAGTATTATTGATTTTATAAATCCCATTTTTATAAACAATTCGTTCACGAAGATTATAATCAATGTAAAACAAATTAATTTCACGTGGATTTACTTGAACAAAATAGTCTTTTAAAAGTGTATTGGTTTCGGTTACTTTCTTAAATGAAGTTTGTTCTAAAAGTTCTCTTCTTATATAAGGAATAAACAACTTTTTCAAGTCAATTGAATCACCATCAAGAATTACTAAACCTTCATTTTTAAATAATTCATTGGCTAAAAATCGAGTTGCATCTGCTAAATTAGAATGTTCTAAATAAGATTTTTGGAATAAATATTTTAGATATTCTGCATTTTCACCAATTCCTATTTCATTTGAAAAATGTATAAATGATTCATTTAAATGATTAGTTGAAAGTCTTCCTACAGGTCCAGAACTTTCACAATTCCATTTGATTTTTTTATTTTTAAATTTGAAATAATTGATTTCTTCAAAATCATGATCTTCTGTCGCCATCCAATAAATAGGAACAAAATTATATTCAGGATAATTTGATTTTAATTCTTTACACAGATTGATAGTAGAAACAATTTTATACAAAAAATACAACGGACCTGTAAATAGATTTAGTTGATGTCCAGTTGTTACTGTAAAAGTTCTGGAATCTTTTAAAAGGGTTATATTATTTAATGTAATTTGAGAAATTTCAAAATTGGTATATTGTTTTTCTATTTCTGAAACTAAAACTTGCCTGTTTTCAAAAGCAAAATTGTTTTGTTTTTCCTCAATTTGGTTTTTAAAATTTTCAATCTTTGGAAAACGATTATATAATTGTTTTAACTCTGACTTTTCATCTAAATAATCGGTAATTAATTTAGTGAAATATCCTGATTTTTGATAGCTAATACAATCGCTTGACATTTGTTATTTTTTTACAAAAGTACTTAAAATTAGATTTCAATTTACAAATTCAATTTTCTCAATAATTGTTAATTCCTAGAATATTAATTTTACTTTTGCAAAAACCATTCTATTGAAAGACATTCTCTTAATAACGCCTCCTTTTACACAACTTAATACTCCGTATCCAGCAACGGCTTATATCAAAGGGTTTCTAAATACCAAAAGTATATTGGCTTTTCAAATGGATTTGGGAATTGAAGTGATTTTAGAATTGTTTTCAAAAGAAGGATTACAAAATATTTTTTTAACGGTTAGCCAATCACAACTTACAACGCATAACCTTCAACGAATATATTCTCTTCAAGAGGACTACAGCAAAACTATAGAGTCTGTAATTGAATTTCTTCAAGGAAAAAATCCATCGTTAGCACGTCAAATTTGCTCCGGAAATTTTCTTCCAGAAGCTTCTCGATTTTCACAACTTGACGTTATGGAATGGGCTTTTGGAACAATGGGAATACAAGATAAAGCCAAACATTTATGTACATTATTTCTAGAAGATTTATCCGATTTTATAGTAGCCTGTATTGATGAAAACTTTGGTTTTAGTCGTTATGCAGAACGTTTAGGGAGAAGTGCCAATTCCTTTGATGAATTGTATCAACATTTGCAAAATGAAACTACTTATATTGATAAAATTACACTTAAAATTCTAAACGAAAGAATTGAAAAAGTGCAACCTAAATTGATTTGTTTTTCGGTGCCGTTTCCAGGTAATTTATACAGTGCTTTTCGTTCGGCTCAATTTATTAAAAAATATTTTCCTGAAGTTAAAATTGCCATGGGTGGTGGTTTCCCAAATACAGAACTTCGGGAATTAAAAGACAAACGTGTTTTTGAATTCTTCGATTTTATTACTTTAGATGACGGCGAACTACCGATTCAATTGATAATTGATAATGAACAATTGACAATTGATAAAGAATATAAACGTACTTTTCTTCTAGAAGATGATAAAGTAGTTTATAAAAATAATTCCACAAAATCAGATTACAAGCAAAGTGAAGTTGGAACACCCGATTATTCAGATTTGCTGTTAGATAAATACATTTCAGTTATTGAAATTGCGAATCTAATGCACAGTTTGTGGAGTGATGGTCGTTGGAATAAACTCACAATGGCGCACGGCTGTTATTGGGGAAAATGTACGTTTTGTGATATCTCTTTGGATTATATTAAACTTTACGAACCCATTGCTGCTAAAATTCTAGTGGATAGAATGGAGGAAATGATTGCGCAAACGGGTGAAAATGGATTTCATTTTGTTGATGAGGCAGCACCTCCGGCTTTAATGCGCGAAGTGGCTTTGGAAATCATCAAGCGAAAGTTAGTAGTCACTTGGTGGACCAACATTAGATTTGAAAAAAGTTTTACTGCTGATTTATGTGTTTTATTAAAAGAATCTGGTTGCATTGCAGTTTCAGGTGGATTGGAAGTGGCTTCAGACCGACTTTTAGAATTGATTAAAAAAGGAGTAACCGTTGAACAAGTAGCACAAGTTACCAGAAATTTTACTGAAAGTGGTATTATGGTTCATGCCTATTTAATGTACGGTTATCCAACGCAGACGGTTCAAGAGACGGTTGATAGTTTAGAAATGGTACGTCAATTGTTTGAATTAGGAATTTTACAAAGCGGTTTTTGGCATCAATTTGCCATGACAGCACATTCACCAGTAGGAATGTTTCCAGAAGAGTTTGGAGTAATTCCAGAGCAAAACGAAATCACTTTTGCCAATAACGATATTAATTTTAAAGATAAAACGGGAATCAATCACGATAAATTCAGTTTTGGATTAAAGAAATCGTTGTTCAATTACATGCACGGAATTTGTTTTGATTATCCCCTACAAGATTGGTTTGATTTTAAAATTCCAAACACTAAAATCCCTGCTGATTATATTGTTACTTGCTTGGAAAAAGAAACAGATTTCAATATCAAACCTTCTGTCAAAATTGTTTGGATAGGAGGAAAGCCAATTTCAGAAGCATTTATCAAATCTAAAAAAGGGAATTCTTGGGAAATGACGAAATTAACTTTTCACGATAAAAGCGAATCTTTTGAAATTACATTAGATAAAGACCAAGCGCAATGGTTAATCAAAACATTAGAAACCATTTCTGTTTTTAATGATTACAAACTAACGTTTACACAATTAAAATCTGACTTTGAAAATTATTTTGAAGATTTCGAATTATTTTGGTACTCTAAACCAATTAACACGTTGCGTGAATTTGGTCTTTTAGTTTTATAAAAAAAAGCGAAAACCTTTCGATTTACGCTTTTTCAACTAATTAATTACTAACTTATTCTTTTACAATTTTCTCCACTTTACTTCCGTTTTCGGTAGTGATTTTTAAAAAATAAATGCCATTTTGCTTTTCTGAAATGTCAAATTTGGCGGTGCTATTATTTTTTAAAGACGTTTCTAAAATTCTTCCTTGGACATCATATAACTCTACCGATTTAATAGTACTATTACAATTGATTTTAATGAATGAACTTGTCGGATTTGGTGAAACTATAACACTAGAATCCAGTTGATGTATAGAATTGCTCAAAAATTGATAAGTGGTTTGTGCCACATTAGTATCAATAGGAGCATTGTAATCAAAATAAATGTTTGCCGATTTTTCTACAAAATCTCCTGCCACTAATGAGTTCAATGATTTAATTTTAAAAAGCACATCGCCATGACCGCCAACAGGTGGAGTTCCTGAGGAAGCCGCAAGGTTGATATTTTCAAAGATAAATTCTACTATGTTTCCTGTAATTCTAGTATAAGCTGGATGCGAAGTATTAAGTAATTGAATCGAATTAATATCATATTTTGTGGTATCAATTATATCTTTTACTACCACATTTTGTGCTTGATAATTTCCAGTGTTTTCAAAAATAACTCCGTAATGAAGGTAGTTTCCAATTTCTGTGGGAGAAAGTGAATATCCTTCCATACACGTAATTGCATTTGGGTCGAACGAACCTACAACAGTTTGGTTGAATGTAAATGTGTTATCCAATGGATTTTCATCACTAATTATTGGTGTTATTATTGCGTTAAAACTTAAATTATCTCCCATGTTTACTGGCGGCGTTGCGCTAGATGCGTTTACATGTAACGTGATATAGAAACTTCTGTTTTCAAACGGCAACAAATTAGTATAACTCCAATTTAATAATCCTGTAGATAGAGATGTTGGAACTAATGTGGCGGAAATAAAATCTAAAACCGAATCGTCATAAGTAAAACTCACATCTCCCGAAAGCATTTGATTACCCTTGTTATTATATACTATTTTATAGGTTGCATCAAAGCCTGCATTAGCATACAAAATAGGTTCAACAACTACTTCTACATCATTATGAACACCATTTGCCGCAATGCAAAAGTTTTGTGTAGTTGAATTATTGTTGTTGTCAGCAAAAGGAATGGTTGCTGTTGGTGGTGAAAAAGTAAACCAAGTTGGGTTTTCTGTGTCTGGAGTTAAATCGAAACTACCTGCTTGGGTATAAAAGGTATAATTTCCTGTGTTTGTTGTAAATGTAGCACCTGTGTTAGTGCCGTCATTAATATTAACTCTTATGTTTGGTTGTGGTAAATCACCAGAATCACAACCATTATTGTTAGCATCGAACTTGATTTGCCCATTTATAGTATTATAATTACCCCCTGTAGCGAAAGAGCAGTAAGAGTTTACAACAACGTTTGGCATACCATTTATATTAAAATTGTAAATCCATTGTGCAATTTTATTGTCATCCGCACAAACATAATTTAAATTTGGATTATTGGTGAAATTATAACTATCTGAAATTGTTGCTACATAATCTGAAACATAATAATTATAACCATTTTTCAAAAAAACTTTTGTAAGTTGATTATTGCTAGCTTTACAAGTATTTAAAGAATGAAGGTTAGAAATATCCAATTGTGTTAAATGATTATGATCACATTGAAGTGTATGTATGCTATTTAAATTTGATAAATCTATATTATTTAATAAATTATTGCTACAATCTAAATCAGTTAAAGACATATTATTACTTATGTCTAAATTCGTTAATTGATTAGAACTACAATAAAATTGTTGCAGATAAGTAAAATTACTTATATTTATAGAACTTAATTGATTTTGATCACAATATAAATAAATTAAGTTTGTTAAATTACCTGTAATTAAAGAAGTTAGATGGTTACCTGCGCAATTTAAAGACCCAAGCCATAACAAGTTAGACACATCTAATGAAGTTAGTTGATTATTATTACAATCTAGAACCAAAAGATTTTTAAACGCCGAAATACCTGTTAAATCTGCAATATTTGAATATTGAACATGTAAATAATAAATTGGTAATACTTCATAAGTTTCTATTTCTCCATCACTATTTGCATCTATACGAAAAGCATTGTTATTTATGTCGCATGCTATACTATTACTTATATTTGCACTTAACAAAAGTGCCTTAAAATTGGCATCAGGGATATTCACTATCTGCCCAAACGCCATTCCAGAAAACAGCACAAGTATATAACACATTTTTTTTAAAATTTTATTTTCTAATTTCGTCTTTGCTGGGGTTGGTCGTTTTGTTTTCATAATACTTATATTTAATTCTAATGGTGTTTATTATCTCTGTAATGGTATTTTTGTTCTATGCTAATGGTATTTTATATAAACCTAGTTTATGTTTTTGATAATCTAGTTCATCTTTTATACAAACCAAGTTTATGTTTTTGTTAAACTAGTTCTTGTTTTATATAAACCTAGTTTATTTTTTTGATAAACTAGTTCATCTTTTATACAAACCAAGTTTATGTTTTTGTTAAACTCTTTTCTATTCTCTAACTTTACAAAGCTCTAATCAACTCTTGCAATTTTTCTTTCTTACTTTGTGCTATCGGAATGTTGCTGTTATCTGCCATAATCACATAGCCACCATCACTTTTGATATACGATTTCAAATAAGAAAGATTAATCAAATGCGATTGATGAATCCGTTCAAATCCGTGTTCGGTCAACATTTCTTCATATTCTTTCAAGGTTTTTGATATCAAAACAGGTTTGTGGTTTTGATAAAAAACTCAGTATAATTCGCTTTAGCTTCACATCGAATGATATCAGAAACATCAAACAAATGAATTCCGTCGCTTGTCGATAAGGCAATTCGCTTAAAGTTATCTACTTTTTTTCGGATGTTTTCCAACAACAAATCAATATGATCAAACGAGTTGCTTTTTCCAACTACTTCTTTTATTTTAACTAGTGTGTTTTGCAATTCTTCGGGGTCAACAGGTTTCAATATAAAATCCAACGCACTAAACTTAAACGCTTTCAAAGCATATTGCTCGTGTGCTGTAATAAACACAATGTGTGCCGATGTTTTTCCTTTGGTTTTTGCCAATTGCTCTAAAATGTCAAACCCAGTTCCATCAGATAAATGAATGTCTAAGAAAATCACTTGTGGTTGCAATTGTTCTAATAAGGCTACACCTGTTTTTACACTTTCGGCTTCGCCAATAATGTTTATTTCATGGTTATAACGTTGCAAAAGTGCTTTCAATCCTTCGCGTAAATGTTTGTCGTCGTCTATTAATACTGCTGTAATCATATTTTTAGTGATTAGTGAAAAGTAATTAGTAAATAGTGAATCTCAAATGGCTATTCACTATTTACTGAATATATTGTATTGGCAATCGCAAGGTGACTTTTGTTCCTATGATTGCGTTGTTTTCTTCTAATTCTTTAATCTCAATTTGAGCCGATTTAGATATTGTGGCCTCCATAATTTCCAATCGTTTTTTAGTGATTTCCAATGCCATCGATTGGTGTGCTTGAACTGAATTTTCTTTAATTTGTTTCGATTTTGAGATTCCAATTCCGTTATCAGTTATCGTACAAACCAATTGATTGTTTTGTACATCAAAATTTACGTCAATTTTCCCATTACTTTCTTTAGGAACCAATCCGTGCAAGATAGCATTTTCAACAAAAGGCTGAATCAATAATGGGGGTATGCCCATATTGAATTCGACTTTATCCGAGGATTGTATTGAAAATTCAAACTTATTGTGAAAACGCAATTGTTCCAGTTCTAAATAATTTTGCAAACTCTCAATCTCTTTATCAATCGGAATCAAAGACCCTTTAGAATACTCTAATGTCAATCGCATTAACTTTGAGAATTTAGATAAATATTTTAATGCCGAATCGGTTCCATTTTGAACAATAAAACTAGAAATCGCCCCCAAGCAATTAAACACAAAATGCGGATTCATTTGCAAATGCAGGGCTTTTTGTTCGTATTCGGCTACTTCTTTTTGCAATGTCAAGCGACGTTTCACTTGTCTTCGATTAAAAATTAAAAAGATTAAACCAATTAAAAGCAATATCCCAATAATTGAAAATAACGTTATCAAATGTTGCGATTTGTTTTTTTCGTTCAGTAAAGCTTCTTTCTTTTGGTATTCAAAATCCATTTCAGCTCGAACGAATTTCTTATCATTTTCAAAATTATTCAAACTATCTCGTGCTATGATATAGTTTTTAAAATGCACCAACGATTGCTGATGATTGTTTTGAAGTTCATAGATTTCACTCAACAATTTCTCCGAATGAAACGTTTGGTCCAGAACACCAATTTCTTTAGCATAAGCTAGTGATTTAGTGGCATAAGTCATCGCTTCAGCATACTTTTTCTGGTCACAAAATAATTGACCTAGATTGTATAATGCCAATGAGGCACCAAATTTATTCTGAATTTCTTCATACAATTTTAATGAAATAGTATAATATGAAATCGCTTGATTAGTATCGCTTTGCTTTTTATAATAGTCGCCTAAATAATTATTCAAAAGTGCAAACCCACGTTTGTT
>CAIRMK010000168.1 GCA_903879645.1 uncultured Bacteroidota bacterium | reverse complement strand
CCATCAAATTGAGGCACAGCATCTTTTAAACTAGAATGATTTACTGAGTAAATTTCTTCAGCTGAAATTTTCATCCCTAAGCTTTTCATTTCAGTTTCATTCATGCCTTGTAGCAAAGAAGGAATCCACATACCTCCTTGTTGTGCTTGGGCTTGAAAAACAAATAACACTAATAATAATCTTAAAAATCTCATTTTATACAGTTTAGTTTGAATATGTTTCTTTTATTTTTTAATTCTTACAGATATGTTTCAAAATTACTTCTGACGCACCTTTATTCATTTGAACGAATGTAGCACAAATATGACCTCTTTCGTTACGCTCATCTTTATTATTTATTAATAAATTAAAAGCATCATTCAATTCATTTTGAGTAGAAATTGAAATACAACCATCCAAATTTACTAATGCCGTTGCTTCAGCAAAGTGAGAATAATTGGGTCCTATTACAATAGGCAAACCAAAAGTTGCAGGTTCTAAAATATTATGAACTCCAGGATTTCCAAACCCACCACCTACATAAGCAATATCAGCATAGGAATATATTTGGGTTAAAATTCCGATAGTGTCGATGATAAAAACATTGAAACTTGATAAATCAATATTATTTTTTTCAGAAAACAAAACAGTTGATTTTGTGATTTGAGATTTTATGTTGGTTATTTGATCTGATTTTATGTTGTGAGGGGCAATAATGAATTTCACATCTTCAGATGAATTGTTAATATAGTTGATTAACAAATTTTCATCTTTTGGCCATGAACTACCTATTACAATTGTGGTTTGGTAATTTTTAAATTGTTCAATAAAATCTAAAGAATTATCAAGTTCTAAAATAGAAACTACTCGATCAAACCGCGTATCACCTGAAACTTTTACATTATTAAAACCAATACTTTGAATAAGTTGTTTAGAACTATCGTTTTGTACAAAAAAATAATCAAAACTTTCTAATGCATTTCTATAAAAGCTCCCATACCACTTGAAGAATGCTTGCCCTTCTCTGAATATCCCAGAAATTAAATAGGTTTTTATATTTTGTGTTTTGAGTTCGTTAAGATAATTGGGCCAGTATTCATACTTAATGAAAAATACCATCTCGGGATGAATCGCTTGAATAAATCTTTTTGCATTAGACTTTGTGTCTAAAGGCAAATAAATAGTAACATCAGCAACAGCATTGTTTTTTCGGATTTCATACCCTGATGGCGAAAAAAAAGTAACAACTATTTTGTGATTAGGGTATTGAACTTTAATTTTTTCTATAACCGGCAACCCTTGTTCATATTCTCCTAAAGATGCAGCATGAAACCAAATTGTTTTATCGGTTGCACTAATTTTATTTTGCAAAACAGGGAAAACTTCTTTTCTACCATTTACAAATAGTTTCATTTTCGGACTAAAAAAAGACAAAGCTTTTACGACTTGAGAGGCGAACAAAATTATTAAATTATATAAAAAAAGCATGTTGTTTATTTGTGTGGCTAAATTAAGCAATTTATTTTACAAAAAACGTTTGCTCTCTAACCGTGATTTAGGGATGCCAAAAGAGAACAAAAAGAAGAGAATGGACTACAAAAAAGCCAAAAAGATTAGCTTTTAATAATCAGAAAAAGTATACTTTTGTAACTCAATTTTTTATTCCATGAGAAAACTACAAATGGTTGACTTGAAAAGTCAATACGAAAAAATTAAAGGCGAGGTGAATGCGTCAATTCAAGAAGTTTTAGACACCAATACTTATATAAATGGACCATTAGTTCATGAATTTCAATCCAATTTAGAAAAATATTTGGGAGTAAAACATGTGATTCCTTGTGCCAATGGAACTGATGCATTGCAAATTGCTATGATGGGTTTGGATTTGAAGCCAGGCGATGAAGTAATTACTGCTGATTTTACATTTGCGGCAACAGTTGAAGTAATAGCATTACTTCAATTAACTCCAGTTTTGGTTGATGTAGATATGAATAACATGAATATTTCGCTTGAGGGAATTCGCAAAGCGATTACTACAAAAACAAAAGCGATTGTTCCTGTGCATTTGTTTGGAAGAGCTGCCAATATGGATGCAATTATGGAAATTGCAACCGAACATAATTTATATGTTATTGAAGATAATGCCCAAGCAATTGGGGCTGATTATACGAATAATAAAGGTGTTAAAACTAAAGTAGGAACGATTGGTCATGTGGGAGCAACGTCATTTTTTCCTTCAAAAAATTTAGGTTGTTATGGTGATGGTGGAGCTATTTTTACTAACGATGATGCTTTAGCACATAAACTACGAGGCATTGTAAATCATGGCATGTACAAACGTTATCATCATGATGTTGTAGGAGTTAATTCACGTTTAGATAGTATTCAAGCTGGTGTTTTAAAAGTAAAATTGCCTCTTTTAGACACCTATAACAAAGCCCGTCAGGACGCAGCAAGAAAATATTCAGCAGCTTTAAGTAGGAATTCAAATATATGGGTCCCAACAATATGTGACAATTGCGATTGCCATGTTTTTCATCAATATGTAATTCGAATAATGAATGGTAAACGTGATGGACTATTAGCTCATTTGCAAAGCAAGGGTATTCCATGTGCGATTTATTACCCAATTCCATTGCACAGTCAGAAAGCCTATGCGGATTCACGATACAAAGAAGAAGATTTTCCAGTAACCAATCAATTATGTGAAGAAGTAATTGCATTGCCTATGCACACTGAATTGGATGACGAACAAATTAAATTTATAACAGATAGCGTTTTAGAATATTTAAATTAAGAAAATAGAGAAAAGAAAATAGAGAAAAGACATAAAAGCTGAAATCTATATTCTATTATCTATATTCTATTATCTCATAAAAAATGAAAATAGTTGTAACAGGAGGTTTAGGTTTTATTGGGTCACACACTGTGGTGGAATTACAAAACGAAGGATTTGAAGTCATTGCCATCGACAATCTTTGCAATTCGTCAGAAAGTGTTTTGGATGGAATTTTTAATATTACAGGTAAGAAACCTATTTTTGAAAAAATGGACTTACGCGACAAAGCATCGGTTCAAGATTTCTTTAAAAAACACAATGATGTTGCAGGTGTAATCCACTTTGCCGCTTCAAAAGCAGTGGGTGAAAGCGTTGGAAATCCTTTATTATACTATGAAAACAACATCAATGCCTTGGTGTATATTTTACAGGAATTGACCGCATTACCAACTGCAAATTTTATTTTCAGTTCATCTTGTACTGTTTATGGTCAAGCCGAAAAGATGCCAATAACAGAAGATGCTCCCGTACAACAAGCGATGTCTCCCTATGGAAACACAAAACAAATAGGAGAAGAAATCATTACTGATACCGCCAAAGTATCCTCATTAAATTCTATTTTACTTCGTTATTTCAACCCGATTGGTTCGCATCCAACTGCTGAAATTGGAGAATTGCCATTAGGGGTTCCACAAAATTTAGTGCCTTTTATTACACAAACCGCCATTGGTTTACGTGAAAAACTTTCCGTTTTTGGAAGTGATTATCCAACCATCGACGGAACCGCTGTTCGTGATTATATTCACGTAGTTGATTTGGCTAAAGCCCATGTTATTGCGTTGAAACGTTTATTGAATAAACAAAATCTAGATAAAGTGGAAACCTTCAATCTTGGAACAGGAACAGGAAGTTCTGTTTTGGAAGTAATCAATGCCTTTGAAAAAGTTTCAGGACAAAAATTAAATTATCAAATCGTAGACAGAAGAGAAGGAGATATTACTGAAGCTTATGCCAATACACATAAAGCTAATACTATTTTAGGTTGGAAAGCACAATCAAGTTTAGAAGACAGTTTGGAGAGTGCTTGGAAATGGGAACAGAAAATTAGAAGTTAGTTTAAAGAATCTCATATGACCCAAAAACCCGATTTAAAATTATTCTTTTCCTTAGTAATTGTCGGGATAGTTTGGGGAACAACTTATTTAGGTATTCGTATCGCAGTAGAAACCATCCCACCTTGGTTTATTACCTCTATTAGACAAGGTATCGCTGCATTAATTGTTCTAACAATTTTACTTTCAAGAAAACAATTGTCTTGGATTGGGTGGGATAATTTAAAATACCAATTAATCCCTTCATTATTAATGATTGTTCTTGCTAATGGTTTTACAACCATTGCAGAACAAACAGTTCCAAGCGGATTAACTTCTATCATGAGTGCGTTATCACCTGTAGTTATTTTCATTTGTAGTATTTTATTTAGAATACAAAGACCAAGTTGGAAAGGACTAATAGGGGTTTTACTTGGATTTCTAGGAGTCGTTTTTATTTTCAGAAATGGTCTAGGAGACATCTTAGATCCAAATTATAAAACCGGTATCTTGTTTTTAAGTATTGCCATTCTGAGCTGGTCTATCGGGACGGTTTATTCAAAAAAGCACACCCATAAGTCAAATAATATTGCATTAAATCTTTTTTACCAATTCTCAATTTCTGCTATTATTCAGTTTATTCTCGCTATTATTTTTTCTTCAAAAACCGATGTGAGTTTATGGAGTTTTAGAAGTGTTTTTGCTGTTTTATATTTGGCTGTATTTGGCTCTGTTTTAGCTTTTTTTTGTTATCACTATGCATTAAAAAGAGTAACTGCTGTTCAAATTTCTATCTTGAATTATGTCAATACCATTATAGCTGTCTTTTTAGGATGGCTATTATTAAATGAAACTATCACAACCGATTTCATTATTGCAACAGCACTAATTATTTTAGGTGTTTTTATAATAAATTACAAAAAGAAATAATCAAAAAATCCTAGCAATTGCTAGGATTTTTTGATTATTTCTTAACTGATTCTTTTACCTTTTTAGCACCTTCTTCTACCTTTTCAGCACCTGTTTTAACTATGTTTTTCACTTTATCTTCTGCCTTGACTTTTACAGTGTCCAATTTAGCTTCAGCTTTTACTTTGACAGAATCTGCGGTTTCTTTAACTTCTGTAGTGACAGCGGTTGTAGCCTCTTTTACTTTTTCTTTGGTTTCTTCTTTACACGAAAAAAGCAATGTTGCAATTGCTAATGATAGGATAATTTTTTTCATAAGGACTAAATTTATTTTTTAGATTTAATTTGTTTCATTTCTTCTTTGGCTTCTTGCAAAGTACTAGCATCTGATTTTACTTCAACAATATGCACAATTTCTGCATGTTTTGATGGTTTTATCGAACTTCCAAACTCAATGGCATAACACTTGGCAAATAAAGCTCCTAAATATAAAATTACCGAAGAATAATAGACCCAAACCATAATGATTACCAGAGAACCTGCGGCACCATATACGGTTCCCAATCGGGAATGGGAAATATAGAAGGATATCAAAAACTTTCCAGCCATAAATAATAATGCTGTTGTAAATGATGAAACTCGTACTTGCTTCCAAGTAATATCAGCATCGGGTAATATTTTAAATATGACTGCAAAAAGCAATGTAATTATAGTTAGTGTTACCAAAGATTGCCCTATATATACCATATACACTGCAGTATCTGAAAAATCAGAAAAAAGTTTTTCATTAAACGACTCTACAAAAGCAGAGATGGCTAATGAAACTAACAAGATAAATCCTAAACTGCCAATAACCCCAAAAGAAAGTAACCTTGACTTTAAATAAAGGAAAAAACCAGATCGCTTTTTGTGTCGAATTCCCCAAATGGTATTTATGGAATCTTGTATTTCTGCAAAAACGGAAGTAGCTCCAATAAGTAAGGTAATAACTCCAACTACTGCTGGAATACCACTTTTATTTGAAAGGGCAATATTTTTAATCATTCCTTCCAATTGCAAAGCAGCACCTTCTCCCACAAAATCTTTAGCTTGAATATAAATATCTCCTTCAATAGCTTTTACACCCCAAAACATTCCAACAACATAAAGCAATACCATTAACAATGGTGCCATTGAAAAGACGGTAGTATAAGCTAATGAAGCACTTTTCTTCATTATTTTATGCTCTCCAAATTCTGAAATAGTGGAATGAATTACATCCCACAAATCTTGATAATAGGCTTCTCTTACTCCTTTCAAAATAGATTAGGCTGAAATCGTTTCGACTTCTTTATTGATTTTATTTACTAATCCAACTAAAACTTTTCCAGGGCCAACTTCTGTAAAGCTTGTGGCTCCGTCATTAATCATTTGTTGTACCGATTGTGTCCATTTTACTGGCGCAGTCAATTGAATGATTAGGTTTTTCTTAATCTCACTAGCATCTGAAACGGCACTTGCTGTAACATTTTGATATACTGGACAGATAGGTGTTGAGAATGTGGTTGCTTCAATAGCAGCAGCCAATTCTTCTCTAGCGGGTTCCATCATTGGTGAGTGAAATGCTCCACCAACTGGTAATATTAAGGCACGTTTTGCTCCAGCTTCTTTCATCTTTTCACAAGCCAATTCAACAGCTTTGTATTCTCCAGAAATCACTAATTGTCCTGGGCAGTTATAATTGGCTGCCACCACTACTCCATCTATAGAAGCACAAATATCTTCTACAATTTTATCGTCTAGGTTTAGAACGGCAGCCATCGTTGAAGGTTTAATTTCACATGCTTTTTGCATTGCAGTTGCACGTTGTGAAACCAATTTCAATCCATCTTCAAAAGACAAGGCACCATTAGCAACTAAAGCGGAAAACTCACCCAATGAATGTCCGGCAACCATTTCTGGTTTAAAATTTTCTAAGGTTTTAGCTAAAATAACCGAGTGTAAAAACACTGCGGGTTGCGTTACTTTAGTTTCTTTTAATTCTTCGGCTGTTCCTTCAAACATGATGTCTGTAATGCGGAAACCTAATATCTCATTAGCTCTTTCAAATAATTCTTTTGCTACTGCTGAGTTTTCATATAAGTCTTTGCCCATTCCTGTGAATTGTGCGCCTTGACCTGGAAATACGTATGCTTTCATAAAATTTTGTTTCAAGTTTAATGTTTCAAGTTTAATGTTTCAAGTTAATTATTGAAAGCGCAAAAATACTATTTTTATTACAACTCAATCGAATTTACAATTCCCATCAATTGATTGTTTAAATCGGGATTGATAATACCGCTTGATAAATCAAAGTTCTCATAGAAACTTGGTAGCGAGAAACTCCCTTTTACCATTGCGCCTTGAAAAGGAAATCTATTCTTTGCAATTTCCAACACCGAGCTTCCGCCACGGGGTCCTGGTGAAGTTGATAATAAAAGTGTTTGTTTTTCTTGAAACGTTTTGGCATTAATTCTTGAGGTCCAATCGAAGATGTTTTTGAAGGCTGTTGCATAGGCTCCGTTATGTTCGGCAAATGAAATCACAATCAAATCGGAGGTTCCTAATTTTGCGTAAAAGTCGTGTGCTAATTGCGGAATTCCACTTTCTGTTTCTTTATCTGTTGAGAATATTGGCATTTCGTAATCGTTTAAGTCTAGAACTTCTACGGTTGCGTCTTTGAATTGTTTTGCGGCATACGTTGCCAATTGTTTGTTGATCGAAGTTTTGCTTGATGAAGCACCAAAAGCGATGATTTTTTTCATGTGTATTGTTTTTAAATTCGTTGTTTACTATTCAACATTTTTAATTTGGATTATTCAACAACGAATTTTGAATGTTGAAATTAGGATATTACTGCTCCATTGGAATCTCCATTACTAAAAACTTAGCGTTGGTAGTAGCTTTAATTTCAATTTCGTTGGTGTCCCAAAGACCTAATGCATCTCTTTTTTCTAATCGTTCTCCGTTTACTTCAATTTCGCCATCAATGTTCATGATGTAAAAACCGTTTCCTTCTTTTTTTAAGGCTAGTTTTTTAGAGAAAGCGGCATCAAAATCAGCTAGGTAGAACCACGCATCTTGATAAATCCAAACGCCTGCATCTTCGGCAGTGGGAGATAGTATCTGTGCAAAGTTGTTTTTTTGTTCGGTGGCATCCAAAGTAATTTGTTGGTAACGTGGTGTTACATTTCGGTACTTTGGAAACACCCAAATTTGAAACAATTTAGTGTGTTGGTCGTGATTCGGATTGAACTCACTGTGTTGAATTCCGGTTCCGGCACTCATTACTTGCACATCGCCCGTTTTGATGGTAGCGGCATTTCCCATGCTGTCTTTGTGCGCCAAATCGCCTTCTAGTGGAATGGTAATGATTTCCATATTATCGTGAGGATGGGTACCAAAACCCATTCCGGCAGCTACGGTATCGTCGTTTAAAACGCGTAACATTCCAAATTGCACTCTGTCGGGATTGTACCAACTGGCGAAACTAAAACTATGGTAAGCATTCAACCATCCGTGGTCGGCGTGACCTCTGCTATTGGCTTTGTGTAAAACTGTATTGTTCATCATATATAAATTTAGTCATTATTATGATACAAATTTACAATGGATGGAACTAAAATTTACTTAATGTAGATTAAGAAAAAAAGGGTGTAGGTTGTAGGTTGTGGGTTGTAGGTTTGGAATTGAATTGAATGTTGGCGCGGATGCAGCTATTTGCTCCGAAACTAACGATGTTTGTACCGCGGAAGACGATGTTAAGGACGAAACTAACGATGTTAAGACCGCGGAAGACGATGTTAGGAGCGAAATGAACGATGTTAGGACCGCGGAAGACGATGTTAGGAGCGAAACTAACGATGTTAAGACCGCGGAAGCCGATGTTAAGACCGAAATGAACGATGTTAGCACCGCGGAAGCCGATGTTGGTACCGAAATGAAAATATGTTGGAGGCGAAATGAAAATATGTTAGAGGCGAAATGAAAATATGTTTTGGGATTTGGTTATTTGGCTGGCGGAATTGAGGTTGTTTTTGTGTTCTTTTTTGTTGAAAACTTTTTTGATGATTTTGTGTTTTTTTTGGGTTGGATGGTGTTGGTGTGATGCCATAGTGTTGTTGTGTTTGTTTTTTGATGCTTTTTTGATGAAATGATTTGAAAATGATGTAAAAAATGGTGTTTTGAATACAAAATATTTTTGACATAAGCATTAGGGTTTT
>CAIRMK010000167.1 GCA_903879645.1 uncultured Bacteroidota bacterium | reverse complement strand
TTATATTGTGGTAGAATCATATAGCCAATTTCACAACGATGGTTTTCGGGTTGAATTCTATAATGCCCTATCACACCAATTAGTTTTGGATTTCCTTTTAAAGTAATTGCCCAATTGATACCTTCGTTTGCCTCAATTTTATCATCAATCATTTTGATGTGTGCCAAAGCTTCATCTGTATTGGTGACCAAAGGACGCGGAATATACTTCATGGTTTCTGGATTACCACGAAGTTCCATGATTTCATTTACATCATCAGAGGATACTCTTCTTAGAAGTAATCGCTCGGTTTCTAAATTCTTAAACGGATGAAAATTGATGGTTAGCATTTGGTTTATTGGATAATGAATAGTTATCAAATATATAAAAAAAATGCAACGATAGATTCGTTTGCTTAGCTTTAAGAAAAAACATTAATTTCCACCATTTTATCATAAAATAGTTTAGTTTTGGTTTGAAATTTACTTTTTATGAAAATTACTACTCTTCTATTAGCATTTTTTTTAGTTACTAATTCGCTCTCAGCTAATACTTTTTCTAATGTTACAACTGACCCAGTAATGCCCATTTTATCCAATTTGATTCTTTGTGATGAAGATTCTAATACTCAAGATGGGGCTACAATATTTGATATTACTTCTCAAACGCCTATTATTTTAGCCGCTCAAACTTTGTCGGCTTCTAATTATACAGTGTCATATTATACAAGTCAAATTGCTGCTGATAGCAACGGATTACAAATAAGTAATCCAACTAATTATACTAGTGTTGGACAAAATACTATTTGGGTAAGAGTTGAAAATAACAGCACAAATCAATATGCTATAGGCTCTTTTATTTTGATTGTGAATACTCCTATGGTATTAACAACTCCTACTGTTTACAATGTTTGTGATGATGATGCATATCCAAATGATACTTTCGCAACATTTGATTTGAGCAGTTTTGTAGGAGCAATTGCTAGTCATACAATTTCTTTTTATTTAGATGCAGCGCATAGTTCACCTATTAATAATTCTAATGCTTTTATAAATACAATACCTTCAGCACAAACTATTTTTTGGACTGCAACAGATTCTACTACAGGTTGTGTTAGTTATATTACATTGACATTACTAGTCTTGCCAATTCCAACACCACGTACTGATCCTCCAATTATTTCTGTTTGTGATGCTAACAATGATGGAATTGAATTGATTGATTTAACTCAAAATGCTTCCTATATATTAAATGGGGAAACCAATGTTTCTTTGCGTTATTTTAATACCTTGTCAGACCTTTTTAATACCACCAATGAAATTTTAGCACCAAATGATGCTTATGTTACAGGTAATATTTGGATTAAAGTTGAATCAAATAGTTTTATAGATTCCTTTTATAACCATTGTTATATGCCAGTACAACAGCCAATTCAGTTACATCCCTCACCTCCAATTAATGGAATTGGATATTCTATTGTTGACAATTCTGGAATTCAAACTTTGACTGTGGAAATAACTGGAACAGGTACTTATGGTTATGTTCTTGATGGTGGTGCTTCACAAATAAGTCCCGTTTTTCAAAATGTTTCAGTAGGTAATCATACGATAACTATCACAGATTTAATGTATGGATGTACCACAACCATTGATAATATTAATGTCAATTTAAGTACTACATCACCCCCAACAACAGTCAATAATTTGCAAACTTTTGGCCCAGGAGCCACTTTAGCAAGTATTCAAGTAACAGGACAAAATATTAAATGGTATTCAGGATTGAATAAAAATGTAACTTCTACACCATTACCTTTAAGCACTATTTTAGTTGATGGAACTACCTATTATGCTTCACAAACCATTGGAGGATATGAGAGTACTACCCGTTTGCCTGTGACCATTCATTTAGCTTTAAGTAGTCCTCAATTTGAACTAAAAGGATTGACTTATGCACCTAATCCTGTAGCTACTAACTTGTCTATACATTCTGATGATACTATAGATAGTTATAGTATTTATAATCTTTTAGGGCAATTGGTTGTTTCTAAAAAATGCAATGCTACATCTCTTCAAATTGATGTAACCTCTTTGAATTCGGGTAATTATTTTGTGAAATTAACTTCAGAAAATAAACAAAGTACTATTAAAATAGAGAAGAAATAGATAGTTTTATAGC
>CAIRMK010000166.1 GCA_903879645.1 uncultured Bacteroidota bacterium | reverse complement strand
GTTGAATCAGGATATGACTGGCAACGTTTTGCGAATCTTCGTTTGTTATATGGCTATATGTTCACGCATCCTGGAGCAAAATTATTGTTTATGGGTGGCGAATTCGGTCAAACATCCGAATGGAATTTTGAAAGCAGTCTCGATTGGCATTTGTTGCAATATGGTTTCCATGATGGTATTAAAAAATGCATCACCGATTTGAATGCGCTGTACAAAACACATCCAGCTTTATATGAAAAACAATTTACCGCTGAAGGTTTTGAATGGATCAATTATTCCGATAATGAAAACTCGGTTTTAGCTTATATCCGTAAAGGAATTAATGTAAAAGAAAACTTAATTGTGGTTTGCAATATGACTCCAGTAGTTCATGATAATTACAGAATCGGACTTCCATCTAAGGGCAAGTTGACCGAAATTTTCAATTCGGATAAAGTCGAATATAACGGAAGTGGAGTAAGCAATGCCAAACCAATTAAAATAGAAAAAGAACCATGGAATGGTAGAGAATTTTCAGCTGAAATTATTCTACCACCATTGGGAATTTGTGTTTTTAAAATAGGATAAAAAATCTCATAAAGGGGTAAAGACACAAAGAAAAAAATAAAACTTTGCGTCTTTGTGTCTTTGCGAGAAAAATTATCATCAACCGCAAACGTTATCGTTAAAAACTACTCAAATTACTTTTGAAAATTCGATACTACATTCGTATTTTCGCAACTTGTCATAAAATTATCAAGCATGATTATCAACACCGAACTCGAATACAAAGGCGATTTATTTCCTTCCCAAATTATATCTTACAAACACGAAGTAGATTCAATAGATTTCCATACTGATAACAATGTAATCCTACGAGTTACTGTTCTTCGCGATAGTATGATTCGTTTTCGTTTTACAGCCAAAGGCTACTTCAGCAATGATTTTTCTTATGCTATTGATAAAACGCAATCACATGGGTACAATGTTCTAGAAGTTACAGAAGAAGACGATCATTATAGAATAAAGACGTCTAAAGTATATGTTGTAGTTCAAAAACATGATTGCCGAGTGGGTATTTACGAATTAGACGGAACGACAATTTTAGAAGATGAAATAGGTTTCCATTGGGAAGAATGTTATGAATATGGCGGAAACATTGTAAAAATGAGTAAAACATCTCACGATGGAGAAAGTTTTTACGGATTAGGAGACAAACCAACCAATTTCAATTTAAAAGGAAAACGTGTCGAAAATTGGGCTACCGACCAATATGCTTTTGCCAAAGACCAAGAGCCATTATACAAAGTAGTTCCTTTCTACATTGGACTTCACCACAATAAAGCTTATGGAATT
Organism: uncultured Bacteroidota bacterium; assembly: GCA_903879645.1. Lineage (GTDB taxonomy): Bacteria > Bacteroidota > Bacteroidia > Flavobacteriales > Flavobacteriaceae > Flavobacterium. Next base: position 3,023 of record CAIRMK010000166.1, on the reverse strand, counting down.
TTCTTTGATAATACCTTCCGTTCGTTCTTCGATTTTAGTCATGAGCGTAAAGGAGTTACCAGTTTTTGGGCAGATGGCGGTGAAATGAATTATTATTTCATCTACGGACCAAAAATGAGCGATGTTGTTACGACCTACACTCATCTAACAGGAAAACCAGAACTACCGCCATTATGGACGCTTGGTTATCAACAATGTAAATGGAGTTATTATCCAGAAGCAAAAGTTAAAGAAATTACTGGAAGATTTAGAGAACTTCAAATCCCGTGTGACGCCATTTATTTGGATATTGATTACATGGATGGTTTCCGTTGTTTCACTTGGAACAAAGACTATTTTCCTGACCCAAAAAGAATGGTTGCAGAACTTGCTAAAGACGGATTCAAAACTGTGGTAATCATTGATCCAGGAATAAAAATAGATAAAGATTATTCGGTTTATCAAGAAGCTTTAGAAAAAGATTATTTTTGTAAACGAGCCGACGGACCTTATATGAAAGGTAAAGTTTGGCCTGGAGAATGCAACTTCCCCGATTATACCAATCCTGAAGTTCGCGAATGGTGGGCTGGATTATTTAAAGAACTAGTAGCCGAGATAGGAGTTAAGGGCGTTTGGAATGACATGAACGAACCTGCTGTTATGGAAGTTCCAACAAAAACTTTTCCTCTTGATGTGCGTCATAATTACGATGGCAATAATTGCAGTCATAGAAAAGCACATAACGTTTATGGAACACAAATGGCACGTGCAACTTACGAAGGTGTTAAACGATTTGCTTATCCAAAGCGTCCTTTTGTAATTACACGTTCAGCTTATTCTGGAGCACAACGATATACTTCCTCTTGGACTGGTGATAATGTAGCCACTTGGGAACATTTGTGGGTTGCCAATGTTCAAATGCAACGTATGTCAATATCTGGCATGGGATTCACAGGTTCTGATATCGGTGGATTTGCAGAACAACCAACCGCCGAATTGTATGCGCGTTGGATTCAATTGGGTGTTTTTCATCCGTTTTGTAGAACCCATTCTTCAGGGCATCACGGCGAGCAAGAACCTTGGAGTTTTGGTGATGAAGTAATTGATATTACTAGAAAATTCGTTGAATTGCGTTACCAATTGTTACCGTATTTATATACCATGTTTTGGCAATATGTAAACGATGGTGTTCCAATGTTGAAACCATTAGTATATTTTGACCAAGAAGATACACAAACACATTATAGAACGGATGAGTTTATTTTTGGAAATCAAATATTGGTTTGTCCAATTTTAGAACCAAATGCTTTGGGTAGAAGAATGTATTTACCACAAGGGAACTGGTATAATTTATGGACCAATGAATTAGTAAAAGGGAAAAAAGAATTATGGGTTGCTACTGACTTTGATCAAATTCCGATTTTTGTAAAAGAAGGAGCTATTATTCCAAAATATCCGGTACAACAATATGTTGGACAAATAGAATCACCCGAATTATCATTGGATGTTTATTTTAAATTAGGAAAAGAAAAGTCCTATGTATATGAAGATGCCCAAGATGGTTACGATTATAACAAAGGAAGATTTAGTTATAAAACATTCACTTTAAATGGTAAAGAAAATGAGCTTTTCATTACTCAACACAAAGAAGGAACTTTTGAAGCACAATATCAAACTATTAAAATAAATTTAAAAGGATTGCCATTCAAGATTAAAGGAATTGAAATTGATAACGAGAAAATTATCTTTGATAAAGAATCTTTAATACTAGAAAACGGATTAGAAGTTGATAAAGATTTTACAGAATTGCACTTTATTGGAGTATAACATAATAGATGAATTTTTTACTTAGATCTTTACATTATTAACGTCAAATTTGACGTAACATTTTTATAACATCTAACTTATTAAAAAATAAGTATATTTGAAGCTGTCAAAATTAAATGACATTTTTTTAGTTATAAAAACTTCATTATGATAAACTTACCAAAAGGACATCCGAAATTATTAAATGCTTGGGCATTTTATGATTGGGCAAACTCTGTTTATAGTTTAGTAATTGCCTCTGCAGTATTTCCTATATTTTATAATGCCTTATTTCCTAAAGAACATCCTTATATAGTTGTTTTTGGGCAAAGTTTTAAAAATTCGGCATTGATTAGTTTTGTTACTGCTGCCGCTTTTTTATGTGTTGCTTTGTTCTCTCCATTACTTTCAGGAATAGCTGATTATATAGGAAACAAGAAAATTTTCATGAGAACCTTCAATTATATAGGAGCTTTATCTTGTATCGGATTGTATTTTTTTGATTTGAATCATATTTTAGTTGGATTGCTATTTTACTTTTTTGGATTGATTGGTTTTTGGGGAAGTTTAGTGTTTTATAACTCCTATCTTCCCGATATTGCTTTTACAGAACAACAAGATAGGGTGAGTGCTAAAGGCTATTCTTTAGGTTATATTGGAAGTGTTTTGTTATTGATTGTGAATTTAGCAATGATTATGAAACCCAATTTTTTTCATATAACAGGTACACCTGGAGAGGCTTCAATGAAAGCCATGCGCTACTCTTTTGCTATGGTTGGTGTTTGGTGGATTTTGTTTAGTCAGTATACATATTATTATTTACCAAACGGTAACTCTAGCCAAAAGAAAGTCACCTCGGCGGTTATTTTTAATGGATTTAAAGAACTCAAAAAAGTTTGGAATAATCTTCAATCGGAAATCCAACTAAAAAGATATTTAGGGAGTTTTTTTGTATTTAGTATGGCGGTTCAAACCGTCATGTTAGTAGCAACTTATTTTGGAGCACAAGAAATTAAATGGAAAGATGCCAATGAGAGCCAAATAGGATTGATAACATGCATTCTACTAATTCAAATTATAGCCATTATTGGAGCAGTTCTAACATCCAAAGCTTCTGCAAAATTTGGAAATATAAAAACACTTATTTTTCTAAATGTAATTTGGTTTTTATTATGCGGTTTTGCTTATTTCATTACTACTCCAAATGAATTTTATATCATGGCAAGTTTTGTTGGTTT
>CAIRMK010000165.1 GCA_903879645.1 uncultured Bacteroidota bacterium | reverse complement strand
CTTGTGAATCTTTCGTGGAAGTTTAGATTTATTTCTTCAATTCTAAATTTACGACCAATTTTATTTTCATAATTTTCAATCTTTGACAATGTCATTTTATAATTAGCAATGGTTTTGGTTGCTATTTTCTTACCCGTTTTAAGATTTATTCTTGTTTTTGATTCTTCAATATATTTTGAAATAAAGGGGGTGAAGTAATGATTATAATCGTTATCCCCAGTTGGTTTATTATAAAATTGATTAACGCTTTTTATTAACCAATTTGTATCAATTTGGTTTCCAAGATTAAAATCTAATACAAACTGCTCAATAATAAATTCAGACATATTCTTTATTTTCTCATTGACTGAATCTTTTATTTTTACATTAGCTGATGGCTTTACTTTATTTGTTTTTGTATTCCAATCATTTAGATTTATGAAAATATTAGATTTAGCATAGCAATTTATCTTATTATGAAAAAAGCGTAGGTTTAGATTTACGGGAGATTTTTTGCCTAATGCTTTAAATTGAATAGTAGCCATATATTATAATATAAGCCCTAAAGATAATTAATGTTCACGGATAATTCACGGATTTTTTCTTAATCTTCATTAATTTGAGTTTATTAAGAATAATTAATTTCCATTAAAACCCTTTATTTATAAGGGTTTACAGAGGTTTATTTTCTAAATTAACATTAAATAAAATTAATGAGTTTACTTCGGCTTCGGGTACTTTAAAAGGCTGTCTTTTTTGACAGCCTTTTTCGTTTTCAATCACGGGCTATTTCTTTTCTATTTATCTGAGATTACTATAATATTGTATATTTGAATAGTTTAAACGACTTCCTTATGAAAAAACAATTGCTACTTATTTTGTTTATTTTACTTTCTCCTTTAATTACAATTGCTCAAAAAGTGTTTTCTGTTGATTATGAAAATCAAGCGGATGTTAAAGTATTTGTTGTAAAATATGAAAACCAAGCCGACTTAAATGTTTTTAAAGTTAAATATGAAAATCAAGCAGGAGATAATGATGGCAAATGGTTTTTTGTAAATTATTCCAATCAGGCGAAAAAGAAAATCTTTTTTGTTAACTATGAAAACCAAGCGGATTTGAAAATTTATTTTGTTGATTATGAAAATCAAGCGGGTTGGAAAAACAAATCTAAAATACACTTGATGTATTAATTTTGTATCTTCATAATGATTGGTATAAATTTGTAGTATGGTTAAATCAGTATTGTGTATTGGAGCAACATTAATCGATGAATTATATTTCTGTGAAACCAATATCGTTTCTCATTCCTCGAATCCTGCCCAAAAATCTTCTAGTGTTGGAGGTGTAGTTAGCAACATAGTGCAACATCTTGCTTTGTTGGGTGTACATCCTTCTTTGATTACCGCCTTAGGTAATGATAGGACGCTATCCAAATTAAAGAACATTTTGACGCAATAGGGGTTTCAATAAATGAATCTCTTACTGTTGAAGGGTCTAGTGGGAAATATGTTTCGGTACTTACTCCACAAGGCGATTTGTTCGTTGCCGTTTGTCAAGATATTTGTTCTGATGTGCTATCAGTTTCTTTTTTGGAATCTAAAGAGGATTTCATAAAAGGATTTGAGACTATCATTATCGATACTAATTTGGATGCTAAAACCATTCAATGGATTATTGACTTCTCTAGGTTCCACCATAAAAAACTTATTATAGAACCGGTCTCTGTTACCAAAGGATCAAAATTAGCACATTTGGATTTGAAGGGTGTATTTATGATTACGCCAAACGAAGAAGAATTGCAGGCGATTGCTACAATTACTGATGGAGATGAAATAACGTTGGTTACTCATTTGCAAAAAAGAGGAGTTGAGAATGTTTGGGTTAGAAAAGGCGATCAAGGGTCTGTGATGTATACTAATGCCCAAATTATTTCTTTAAAGGTACCCACTATTACAATACAAGACAGTACTGGAGCAGGGGATGCCGCACTGGCGGGTTGGGTTTTTGGTCATCTTCAAAATGAATCAGCGTTAACTTCATTACAACTAGGGCATAGTTTAGCCTTGGAAGTATTACAAATAAAAGGAGCTGTACTTTCAACATTAAATGTAGCGTCACTCTATCAAATAAAAAACACCTATTATAATGTATAAAAAAGAAATGTTACTTATCAGTGCCGAGGTGCAACATGCCTTGGAGCATAATTTACCTATCGTGGCTTTAGAGTCTACTATTATATCCCATGGGATGCCATGGCCTCAAAATGCAATTACTGCTAAATCGGTGGAGGATGTAGTGAGAGCGCATGGAGCAGTTCCCGCTACCATTGCTATTAGAGATGGTAAATGTTTGGTGGGATTGTCTACGGATGATATTGATTATTTAGGACAAACGAAAGGCGTTTGGAAAGTAAGTTTGCGAGACATGCCTTATGTCATCTCTAATAAATTGCCAGGCGCTACTACTGTTGCTGCTACTATGCGAATTGCTTCTATGGTAGGTATAAAGTTATTTGCTACTGGAGGCATAGGGGGAGTGCATCGTGGTGCTGCAACTACCATGGATATTTCTGCAGACTTAACAGAAATGGCTCACACGAATGTCGCTATTGTTGCGGCAGGAGTGAAGTCTATTTTGGATATTGGTTTAACCTTAGAATATTTGGAAACTTTGGGTGTGCCTGTTGTTACTTTTGGGCAAGATGCTTTTCCGAGTTTTTATTCTTCTACTAGTGGATATGCTTCACCACTTCGATTGGATACTCCTAAGGCTATGGCTTCATTATTGCAATCGAAATGGGATTTGGGATTGAATGGTTCGGTGTTGATTGCGAATCCTATACCAAAAGAATTTGAGATGGAAGGGAATGCTATTGAAGAACATATTGTTGCGGCATTGAATGAAGCGAACCGATTGCATATTAAAGGAAAAGAAGTGACACCGTTTTTATTACAGGCAATAGCTTCTAATACTAAAGGAGAGAGTTTGGAAGCTAATATTGCTTTGATAAAGAATAATGCTCGTTTGGCAGCTGAGATTGCTGTGGCGTTTTAGTTCTCAGTTGTCAGTGGCTTCGAGAGCATTTCGAGAGCCTCAATGTAATACCTCAGCCACCGAGGAAACCTCAGCCACCGAGGAAGCCTCAGCCACCGTGTCTGTGTTCCATCAGTAATTTTCTGGATGAATAAGTAAATTTATTTTCATTTTTCACCGCAGTGCACCGCGGATATGTCGGGGATATGTCGGGGATATGTCGGGAGTATCTCGGGGATGAAAAGGGAGAGTCTAGGATGAAATTATTAGGAATCCATTATTGAGTTTAGAAAGTAATTTTTTAAGAACTCAATAATGGATTTTATTTGTTATATGAAATTTTATTATTTAGTTTTTTTGATTAGTATAGGCAATAAAAATCATCATTAAAATTATTTTGAACTTTTTGTTTATTGACTTTTTTAGGCCTTATTTTTCTGTCTTTTTTTGGATGGTTTTTTGCTCTTTTTTTAAATAAAAAGCACAAAAAAGCACCTTTTTTCCTTCCTTTTTTCTTCGCGTAAGTTATTTGTAGAAGTTGTTTGCTAATTTCGGTAAAAATGGGTTAAACTGCAGGAATATACCGCTATTATGATGTTTTTTGCGGCTTATTTTTTACTTATAATCGGTCAAAAAACTTTAAAAATTCAGTAAATTAGAAATACATATATTTTTATAATAGGAATGTTGTACTATTTTAGCATTTCAATAAATTATTAACCAACATTTTAATTATGTTTAACAATTACACTTATTAGTTGCTAACAGTACTTATACTTTAGTGAGTGTAGCGTTATCAGGTGTGCCTTCTTGTCCTCAAACGGTAGTGGGTTCAGCAGTGATAATAGTTAATGCCTTACCCACGGCCAGTATATCAGGGACTACTACTATTTGTTCAGGGACTACATCAGTGATTACTTTTACAGGAACTCCTAATGCTATAGTTAGTTATACCATAAATGCAGGAGCGAATCAAACCATAGCATTAAATGGAGCAGGAAGTGCCACTATTACTACACCAATCTTAGTTGCCAATAGCACTTATGCCTTAGTGAGTGTGGTTTCTTCAGGAGTACCAACCTGTTCTCAAACGGTAGTTGGTTCAGCAGTGATAACAGTGAATCCAATTGCAAGTTTGATTTTATCTACTTCTCCGTCTACGACCAACCAAACGGTATGTGCCAATTCAACTATTACCCTGATAGCATATACTTTTGGTGGAACTGCTACAGGAATTTCAGTAGTAGGATTGCCTCCAGGATTGGTTGCAAATACTGTTGGAGCTACACTTACAATTAGTGGCTCACCAAATTCATCTGCAGGGTCCCCTTATAATTATACGGTAACAACGACAGGTGGAATTTGTGGTGCTCAATCCTTAACTGGAAGTATTAAAGTAATTTTTGCCCCGATCATCACAATACCAACGGACTATATCTTTTGTGATGATAACAATGATGGAGTATCTTGTTTATTCACATTAGGCACAAAAGACTCAGAGATTTCCACGCAACCAGGAATTCAAATTAGTTATTATTTAACGCTTACGGATTCACAAACGGATTCCAATCCAATTCCTAAAAATAGTCCTTATTGTAACATTCATAACCCACAGACTATCTATGTTAGAGTTTTTGACCCTGCTGCACCAATCTGCGCTTCGTATACTACTTTGCATTTGATAGTGAATCCAAAACCAGTGGCTCATATTCCGAATGATTATCATGTTTGTGATGACAATACGGATGGAATTGCGGTGTTTGATTTAACCAACCATGTTACGCCTCAAGTTTTAGGAGCGACTTTATCAGCGGCT
>CAIRMK010000164.1 GCA_903879645.1 uncultured Bacteroidota bacterium | reverse complement strand
TTCTAAATCCTTTATTTTGATATCAAAATCTAAAGTATCCATTTTTGGTTTTTTCGGGGCAGGAATTAACAATTACTTCAATAAATTTACAAAAAAATGTCTAATTTTTAATTATTATAACTATTTATTTTTATAGTAAATATAATTTTACAGTTCCTTTTTTAAATTTTAAATCATCCACATGCCTCATTTTTGATTTGTCTGAAGTCAACAAATGCATGTGAAAAAAAATTCCAAAACTAGCTTTCTGAATTATAAAAATCGTTTTAATTGTATCGTTAAATTTTTAGCTAACTTTTCATAGCTCCTGCTATTCTTTCTCCTTGATTAAAATCAAATTGTCCTTGAGGTAATCCAATAGATTTATCAAATTTTAAAGACAGTAACACGTTACTTGGATTTTTAGTTTCATAGACAGTTACAATAGCACTTACTTTTGCAGGTTCCGAACCAGCAACCAAATTATATCCCGGATAAATCCATGTGGTTTTAATATCCATAGTATATTTTGCTTCTGTATTTCTCCCCACTTTTATTTCTCCTTTTTCAAAACATTTATTGAAATAAGTTATAAAAGCAGGTTCATATTTTGCAGCTCTATCTTCACACCATTCTTTTTTAAACTTTTCAGGAGCATCTCCTTTATCTTTTCTCTTCTCCATTTTTTCTTTCAAAAAAGCCTCTTCACTGTCAAAACCTTGAACTTTTTGATTGGTATAATCAAACGTCACATTATATTCTGATATGCCTTTTAGGTTTTGAAGTTTTCCCGACAAAAGATCAAACCTTTGAGCAGAAGCAACAGTAGATAAAGTGAGTAATAACAGTAGTAAAGTATTTTTCATTCCGAAGTAATATATCTTTTTACAATTTTTCTTATCTCTCCAAATATATTAATTTTTGTCAATTCACTTCTCCATAAAACAAAAAACCATAACACTTAGGTTATAGTTTTTTTTGATTCGGTATCGATTACTTTACTCCTTATTCTTCTTCCCAAATAAAAGCATCATCAAAAATAACCTCCAATCTTGGCATTGTGAATCCTTCTGCATTGATACTTTTAATATATCCACCAAGTCGTAAGTCTTTATTTTCAAGTTGGCTTATATTTTTAATTACAGTAGGATCGGCCATTATATACGTTTCAAAAGTTTGAATAATAGTATTATCATTATTAGAGCCACAAGAGCTTAAATTCTGATTGTCGTCGGTTAATTTTAAACAATTAAAGACACATTTTTCTCTAAATTGCCTTGGAGGTGTAATGATAGTCTTGCCAATCAAATTTGACACCTTTTTTAAAGATTGCTCTTTAGTAATTTTTTTCTCTCCCAATTCAGCTCCAACACAACGCAAATACATATATCTAACAATAGCAGGATCCGCCAAAGTATCACTCGCCTTTTCAAATCTTTTAAGATACTCTTTGCTTACTTTTTCAACTTTATCCCATTTTTCAGTTTTTAGAAGTTCAATTAAAGTATCCCATTCTTTTTCTGAAATATGATTTTCCTTTTGTTGCGCTAACATTACCAAAGGGCAAAATATAAAAAGAATACCTAAAACTATTATTTTTTTCATACAAATCATTTAATTATTTAAAACCTGTTAAGTGTAGTTAGTTTTTGTAGCTGTTATTTCGTCTGTTCGAGTGATTTCCGATAGAAAAATCTATCGAGAACAAGTAAAATTTCATTATGAACGGTTCTCGATACATTTTTTGTTTCGTTTTCACTGCACAAAAAACACTCGAACTGACGTTTTTAATAATTACATCCATTCAAATTACTTAAAAATATTCATTTGCTCATCATAAATAGGACTTTGAATATTTAAAAAATTCAAAACACTATGGAATACATGATGTTGCGACACTTCTTTATTAGGTTTAAGCTGTTTCGAACCATCGGATACCCAAACTATAAAAGGAATTTCAAATTGTTCTTTAGGAGCAATACTCAGAGGCAATCCGTGCATGTATAGGTTTTTCTCTCCTAAGGATTCTCCGTGGTCAGAAACAAATAGCATCGCACTGTGAAATTCTTTCAATTCCTTTAAATCTTCAATTACTTTAGACAAAATATAATCAGTATACACTATAGTATTGTCATACGCATTGATAAGCTCTGTATGAGAACATTTTCCTAATTCAACGCTGTTGCAAACCGGTGCAAAAGTCTCAAACTGATGTGGATATTTTTGGCTATAGGTTGGACCATGACTTGTACTAGTGTGCAATACAACCAATATTTTGTTTTTAGTACTGGCTGCTATTTGTTCTTTTAGTCCCGACAATAGAATTTCATCATAATTACATCCTTCTCCTTTACAATTAGGCATTAAAACTTCCCTATCCTGATAATTCTTAATATGAACGGGGGGTTCACCCCAATTGGTGGTTCTCCAAATAACATCTACATTATTTCGGTATAAATAATTGGGTAAAATTTCATATAAATCGCCTGTATCTTTATATTCTAAAATCCCTTTTACGCCTGCAGTGGTGTAAGTAGCACAAGAATTCGCCTTAAAATGAAAAACATTATCTATTTTAGACAACAACGGATTGGTATTCTTATTATATCCATATAAAGAAAAGTTTTCACTTCTTGCCGATTCTCCTATCACTAATACAACCACCGATTTCTGATTGTCTTTGATAGTAGCATTGGGCAATAAAATTTCTTTTTTATTCTTTTGGTATTGGTGTGTATAAAAAAGCGAAAGATTTACCGAATACGACCAAGGCATAGCGAGTCCGCCCAAAGTTTTAGAATTTTTATCTATCCACAACCAATTACTGGCATTTGCAAAAACAAGCATTAAAATAAATAAAAGCGTCAGCGAAATGGTTCTTAAAAAGTTCTTCCACGGCACATTTATTATTTTAACTTTAATAATATAAAGACTGGGCAGAATACCAAACAGAATTACGTAGACTACTAGTTTTATAGAAAAAAAACTGCTCGACTCTGAATATTTAGTATTGAGCACATTGCCAATCATACTTTCATCGATGATAACACTATAGGTATTGACAAAATATACAGCAATCGAGTTGATGAGAAAGAATACAACCAATAAAAACTTCCCGACATAATGCGATAAAAAGAATATCAAATAAAAAACAAGCGCATTTAAAACTAACATTAGAATTATTAAACTAACAATAATCGTAATGCCATTAAAACTTTTATGATCTAGGTTGTTATAGACAAAGGTAAAAAAAGGAAGGTGGAAGAATAAAAAATTAAAGCCACTCATTAGCAAAACAAAATGAGTAACTTTTAAATTATTTTTTAATATACGCATACGTAATTTGATAGAGTGAAACAATTAAACTAATTAAGGCAAAATAAAATACAATCAAATTTTCATGCATTATTTTGTTGACTATTATGATACCACAAACCAAAAACAATACCATAAAAACAGGATAGAATTTCTTGTTGGCAATCCATGACCATACTTTACATTTTTGGGTAATAAATATTCCAGCTAGTCCAGAGATGACTCCTAAACAACTTCCTGTAATAACATCTAGTGGAAAATGTGCGCCTAAACCTACTCGGGTAAAAACAATTATCAATCCAGTACAAATTATAAAAAATGACCAAAGTAATTTAGACGATATCTTTTGGGGCATAAAGGAAAACAACAGCACCGTCAGTATTGTAAACACTGTAATGGAATGTCCCGAAGGTAAACTATTGTGTCCGGTTAATGTCTGCCCGATAATAGTAAAACTTTTAGTATCAAAAGATGCTGCAGGTCTTGGCACTGCAAATACGTTTTTAAAAACATTAGAAAAAATAGCGGAGACTATAGAAGCCGATAGTAAAGCTTCCCATAATTTTGGAACCGACAACAGTAAAACAGATAATAATGATAAAAAGATTAAAGCATCCCCTATTTGCGTCAGATTATAAATGGTAATGGGAAATTGCGAATAGTGAGAATTAATAGAATAAAACCAATCCTTTTGCACGGCTATATAGTTTGCCACCGATAAAGAATTTTGACTGTATAGAAATACAACAATAGCACTTAACAAAAACAATGGCACTAAAAATAAATATGATTTGAGTGTGGAATAATTATCAATAACCTTAGTGTTCATGCTGTTTTTTGTTTCCAAATTTACATCCATAGGTTTACATTTTATTTTTCGGCGGTAGCATAAAGAACCACTTTTTAAATCTTGGGTTATAGACAAAAATTAGTCGTCAAGCTTACTAGTTAGTAGTGTTTCTGCGACTATATATTTCATTTCCCAAATATATCAATTATTTGATTAACTAAACCACTCTTTTATATAACCAATAAAACTATAACGAGTGGTTATAGTTTTCTTCATTTAAATAGCACACCAAAGAAATTATAGACTCACATATAGACGCCCTTATTTTCTTTTCGCCCTTTTTGATTTCTTCTCCGGAAGTATTGTAAAACTTTCCATTTTAGTTTCTTCTATACCACTTGGATAAGTTTTCGATTCAAAAACCATGTCTTTTTCTAATGCTCCAAAACTATCGTCGGTATAAAGCCATTTGTTTCTTGATATTTCAATGGACTTTATTAATTGTTCTTCTGTCATGGTAAGTTTATTTTTCAATTCGGGTTTATAAGCAATTCCTCTCTATCGCAAAGTAGATTCATTCTTATAATTATATACAATTTTCCCATTTTGCTTTTCTTCTGCATTTTTGTCTTCATTCCATTTTGTATTTAAGGCTGCTTTTTTAGAAGCTTCTAATAAACACAAAGCATTGGTAGTAGTTCCTCGTCCTATTTTGGCTTCCAACACATTTCCTTTTTGATCCACCACAATATCCAGTACCACTCTACCCGTTTCTTTACACTCTTTAGTTTGTGGAATGTCATTATATATGGTTTTTCTTCCTGGCACCATATAAGGATTTAATTCAGTATGTCTACCAACACTATTACCAATCATTCCATCTTCTTTTCCTTGATTACCCATCTGCTGTGCAAAGGAATGTATCGATAAAAATAGTACTACTATACTAATAAGCTGTTTTTTCATCGGTGTTGTTTTTGTGTTTTGTATTGTTAGGGATTTATGGAAATAATGTTTGAGTTAGAAAGTGATTGTTATTAACCTCAAAATAAATCTAACAAAAAAATCACACACTTGAGATGTGATTTAGTTTTATTTTGGTTGATGTTTTTATTTAATTACCACGCGAAAGGATTCGCGCGGTAGCGGGGGGGCATTTGATATAATTTTTCATTTAATTTTTGTTTTCAAACAAATCTTTTTCAAAAGTTCCATTAGGCAACAACTTATCTATAATAATTTCTGTTACATAATCTTTATCTGAACTTGGGTGAATATTTTGAATTAATCCAATACCTAAAATAACATTTTTATTGTCATCAAAATTAATTGAGCTAATAACAAAATTTTTCATAGGAATTACTTTGTCATATGTTACATTTTTTGTTAATTTATTAATAATTAAAATCCGAGGATTGGGATAACCTAAATAACCTTTATTGAAACAGTAACCTCCAACAATAATATAATTATCTAATTCAGTTATTTTATTTATTACTATATCCTCAATTGATTTATCCCAAATATGATTTAAGTTACTATCGTAAAAGTTTAATGTTGTAATTTTTTCTTCCCATGTTGATGTCATAAAATAATTCACGAATCCTTTGGAAAAAGGTAAATTATAATATCCATCGTTACAAAAATAAACCGATTCATTAAAGTGTATTCCAGAAACAGCAAAACAGTTATTATTTTTTACAGTAAAAATAGAATTTGACATTAAAGTTGCTTTATTATTATGGTCAATTTTAATAGGCAATATCAAATCCTTGTATATATTTAAAAAAACATAAATAAATTTATCTGTTTTTATAACATTTTCCAAATAACATCCACCCATCAACTTTTTACCATTTATTATTCCATCAAAATATATTACTTTATTTACACTCTTAAATGAATTTGAAAAGTTACTCAAATCTATTTTTGTATACTTTTTATCATTACTAAAGTCATATAAAAAAAGATATGCTTTATTTGAAAATGTCGAATATCCAGTAAACGCTCCTATTCCATTTCCAATTGCATATTTAGACACATTAATTGTTTCAATTATGTCTTTTTCTTTAATTTCAAATTGCTCTGGAACTGAAAAAGTTAAATCTGTGATTGAATCATTTTTTTCATCAACGGAGATTTGATTAAAATTGTAAAACCCTTTAGATAAAAACATAGAAAATATTTTATTTTTATCTTTAAAATCATTGTTTAAATCAAAAGTTATTATTCTATTTTTTTTATCAAATTTATTAATCTTAACTGTGTTATTCTTTATTATTTTATCTGTCTTATAAATATTTTCATCAATATAAGGCAATAAGAAAAATGAATTATTAGTTGAGATTGCGTTTTTTGGTAAAAAACTACAATTAAAATCTTTATATTCATTGTTTTTGCTAAACGTAAGAAACTCTTTTTTAACAATTATTCGTTTTTCTAATTCTTGAACATTTTTATTATTTATGTTTTGGTCTAAAGATAAAGTTAGAGAATTAATTATTTTATTTGCTTGGTCAATCCAGTCGCTTTTGGGATAAGATTTAATATAATTTCTCATTGAATCGATTGTTAAATCTGTTTTAGCAATTTCAAAGGCTTTAGAATTTAATAGTTGTTCAATTTCTTTTTTTCTATCCGAATTAGGATACCTTCTAATAAAATCTTTAAAGCTATCAATTGTCCCAATATCTATACTTCTATTATAGAAATTTGTTTCAATCAATTTTTCAATTTCATTATTATATTTTGAATTTGGATACTCTTTTAAAAAGTATTTTAATTTGCCAATCTTACCATCTGATATACTTTCTTTATATGCAGATTCAATTAAGAGGTCTTTAATTTCAGGTAAATAATCACATTTAATGCAAACATCTAATGCTTTTTTATACTCGGATTCTGTATTTTTTTTCTTTGCAAAGTTTAAAATATTAGTATATAAAATTTTTGAAATAGAATTAAGTGTATAATCGTATTTATTCAAAAATTCATTCACCCTTGGTAAATCTTCTTCAGAAATAATGTTTTCTTCAAATAATTTTAATTCTGTATATGGTTCATATTCTTCGCATCTTTCATCACTTATTATTATAGCTTCAGCAATAAGGAAGAGGTTTATTTCAGTGCTAGAATATTTATGTTTATCACTATCAAATTTAGATAATTCATCATAAGCTTCTTTAATCTTATCATTTTTGAAATCTTTAAATATTTTTTTTATGCTTTGAGAATTTGAAAGTGATGATAAAAAAAGCATATAGATTATAAATATATTTTTCATGTTTTATTTTAATTTATTAATGTTTTCATTATTTGATTCTATTGATTTGTAATAGTCCCCGCTACCGCGCGAATCCCCCGCTACCGCTCGAATCCTTTCGCGTGGAAATGTTTATTTTGTTTTTCTTTTATCAAATCTAACAAAAAAATCACATCATTACGATGTGATTTTAGTTTTATTTTTATTTTGTTTGATGTTTTTCCACGCGAAAGGATTCGCGAGGTAGCGGGGGGGAATATTTCTTTCGCATCATTTCTCAAATATATAAAAAACATTTTACAAAAAACCAACCCCCACAAGAGCAAAAACTCCTGCGGGGGTTATAGGTTAGAAAGTACAGAAGTACCTATTTTATACTTTCTATCCTTTTACAACAATGGTAATCTCGTCGCTCCAGTGTCCGGTTTCTTTGTCGTCCCAAACATAAATAGCTTTGTATTTCCAGATAGCACTTGTGCCAGGGTCGGGCAAATTACTCATGTCGTTAAACTTACTTTTTAAGGCTGTACCTAAATAAACATAGCCATCGCCCACATCTTTGTGAATAATCAATCCTTTAAAATTTCCTTTAACATAAGTTAGAATAGGTCGTCCAGCATTTATTTTTATTTTTAAAGAGGGTTTTCCCAATTGAGGATCAAAGGCTTGATGCACAGATTCAATTCCTAAATCAGTACCTATGGCAATTGTATATTTAGGGCTAGCTTTGGCTTTAGCTGCTTTTTGTCTAAAACGCAACAAAATATCGGCGGGTACTAAATGGGGCGTGCTTCCTAAATCGGGCGGGTCGGGTATGCCACTCAACACTTCACTTTTTGAACCCGTTTTGGCTAATTTTTTGGTCTTTTTAAAATCTTTGGCATACTTGCTTACTTTGTTGTCGGCATCCATTAAGAAATCCCAAAAAATACTGTCGTTTTTAGCCTCCGTCAATTCCTCAGGTGTAAATCCCAACAAAGTGGCATAGCTAATTAATTTAATGTAAAAATTGCGCAACTGCGCTCCGAATAAAAAATCGGTTACTTCGATAAAGTTTTTAGTCATCTTTTCTCTAATTTAAATTTATAATTATTTTTTGGTACTCCTATCGGTTGCTCTAAAACAATTCATTCATGGTTTTGTTCTTTTTGTTTACAATATCCAATCGCTTTTGCACTAGAATACTATTACTAT
>CAIRMK010000163.1 GCA_903879645.1 uncultured Bacteroidota bacterium | reverse complement strand
AGTGTAGCAATAATTCCCTATACTTTTGAGCATACTAATTTCAAAAACTTTAAGTTAGACAGTAAAATAAATCTCGAATTTGATGTCATTGGTAAATACGTAGCCAAATTACATTATAAAAATAGCTGAATTTTGAAATATAAAAAAGCTTCAAGTTTGACTTGAAGCTTTTTTATATTTATATATTTTGTAAAACCCTAAAATAACAGATGCGAACATTAGCCCCATTAACTCTCCATCTATAGGTAAACCAGGTGGTGGAGGCGGAATAGGTGGAGGTGGATTGTTAGATGCAAATGATGAATTGCAACATAATAATCCAATAAAAAATAAAATAATTTTAAATAGGTCAATTTTCATAGGGCGTAAAAGTAAAAAAAAAAACTCTGTAACAAAATATTTTATCTTATAATTTGGATAAACTAATTAATAATTGACAATTTGTTAACTCATGACTTTTAATATTTACCTAAACGCAATAAAAACTTGTTTTGATATACAAATTAAATGAATTTTCAAAAATGCAATTAGAATAAAATTTTAATTTTTATCAAATAATTTTAATTTAACAAAAAGCAAGGTAAAGATTACCTCTTAGTAATAGTTAATATTGAATTTAATTACAAGAAATATTTAATAATTACCATCATTTTATTTCCATATAACTTTATCATATATTTGTAGTATGAATGAGAATTTAGACCCGACTAATTTTAATTATAATCCAGAAGAACTTGACCTTGAAAAAAAATTAAGGCCTCTTTCTTTTGATGATTTTACAGGGCAAGAACAGGTTTTAGATAATTTAAAAGTGTTTGTTGAAGCAGCAAATCAAAGAAATGAAGCTCTTGATCATACCTTATTTCATGGTCCTCCAGGTTTAGGAAAAACCACTTTAGCTAATATATTGGCAAATGAATTGGGGGTTGGAATAAAAATCACTTCAGGGCCTGTTTTAGATAAACCTGGTGATTTAGCTGGGTTACTTACCAACCTAGAAGATAGAGATGTTCTATTTATTGATGAGATTCATCGTTTGAGTCCTATAGTTGAAGAGTATCTTTATTCTGCAATGGAAGATTTCAAGATTGATATTATGATTGAGTCAGGCCCTAATGCTCGAACTGTTCAAATTAATTTGAATCCTTTTACACTTGTGGGAGCAACAACCCGTTCAGGCTTATTAACAGCTCCTATGCGCGCTCGTTTTGGTATTCAAAGTCGTTTGCAATATTATAATACGGAATTATTAACTACCATTGTGCAACGTAGTTCGGCAATTTTAAAAATGCCTATCACTATGGAAGCTGCAATTGAAATTGCAGGCAGAAGTCGTGGTACCCCTCGTATTGCAAATGCTTTGTTAAGAAGAGTAAGAGATTTTGCTCAAATTAAAGGCAATGGAAAAATTGATCTTGAAATAGCAAGGTATTCCTTAAAGGCACTGCATGTTGATGCCCATGGATTGGATGAAATGGACAATAAGATTCTAACTACTATTATAGAAAAATTTAAAGGAGGCCCCGTTGGATTGTCTACTTTGGCTACTGCAGTTTCTGAAAGTGGAGAAACTATAGAAGAAGTTTATGAACCCTTTTTAATTCAAGAGGGATTTATCATGAGAACTCCAAGAGGAAGAGAAGTGACCGATAAAGCTTATAAACATTTAGGAAAAATCAAAACGAATATTCAAGGAGGATTGTTTTAATTTTGATAAACAATAAAGAAAAATACACGCAATTAATAAAAGCCGAATCTAAAAGACTCGGCTTTCTTTCTTGTGGAATATCTAAAGCTGGTTTTCTTGAGGAGGATGCGCCAAGATTAGAGAATTGGTTACATAACAATCATCAAGGTCAAATGTCTTATATGGAAAATAATTTTGAGAAGAGATTAAATCCGACATTATTAGTTGAAGACTCTAAGAGTGTTGTTTCTTTATTATTAAATTATTTTCCCTCTGAAGAACAAAATAAAGAGAGTTACAAGATATCAAAATATGCTTATGGACAAGATTATCATTTTGTCATTAAGGAAAAACTAAAAGAATTGTTAAACACAATTCAAATTGAAATTGGTGAAGTTTCTGGACGTGCATTTGTTGATTCAGCACCTGTTTTGGATAAAGTTTGGGCTTCAAAAGGTGGTTTGGGTTGGATTGGAAAAAACAGTAACTTAATTACACAAAAAGTAGGCTCATTTTATTTTATTGCGGAATTAATTATTGATTTAGAATTAGAATATGATCATGCTATAACCGATCATTGTGGGACTTGTACCGCATGTATTGATTCCTGTCCTACAGACGCTATAGTTTCACCTTATGTTGTTGATGGCAGTAAATGCATTTCTTATTTTACCATCGAATTAAAAGATAATTTACCTTATGAAATGAAAGGGAAATTAGATGATTGGATATTTGGATGTGATGTTTGCCAAGATGTTTGCCCATGGAATCGATTTTCAAAACCTCATAAGGAACCATTATTCAATCCGAATACTGAATTACTCTCTTTTGCAAAAAAAGATTGGGAAGAAATAACAGATGAAGTGTTTAAAAATATATTTAAAAATTCTGCGGTCAAACGAACCAAAATTGAAGGATTAAAAAGAAATATTACCTTTTTAAAGGATTAATAATCAAAATACCAATTGAAAATATCGCATCTCAATCCAATTGAAAACCAAGTAGTAGTTTCTTTTTTTACTAAATCAGTTTCAAATGTTGGGTCGAATTTTCTATAAATGAGGCTTCCAAAAACTTTTAAATTAGTAGCTGGATTTATTAAATAACCGGCTTGTAAATTTGCAATAAAAATGTTGGTTTTATTTCCTTGACCTACAACAACTCCATTATCATAAGGACGATTATCATTATAACTAAGATAAATATTTCCTCCATAATTGTAGTTATCTGTAGCTGTATTAAAATCTAATCCACGAATACCAACACTCACTTGGGCATCTGCAAAATATCTTCCTTTGTGATACCGCGCTATAGCCACTAATTCTTTGGCATTCCCACCCCATTGGTATCCTAAACTTTGATTGTTATTTCCATAATTTGTTAATGGATCAAGATGCGAATAGACATAAGGACGAACATGATTGTATTCTATTTGCAATAGCAAATTACTAATGTTAAATGCATTGAAATATTTAGCGCCTAATTGGTAAGCGAATTTGTTTTTCCAGCTATTGTTTCCAGCTTTTACTTCATTAAATGAAAACTCGTCTATAAGTAATTGTCCGTACAAATTAATTTGGTTATTCCATTTATATTTGCTTGTTAATCCTAAAAGCATATTACCACTTTTGGAAGAAGAAGAAAATTCTACCGCACGATAAAAAATAATTGGATTTATAAAATTCATATCAAAGCCACGATTGTTTTGATTGGACCAAACTACCGATTCAAAAAAGCCAATATTCAATCGCTTGGTTGCATTCCAACTTAAATAATGATTGGCTACAAATTTTGTGGCATAAGTTCCATCCACTGTTACGGCATCTCTAACATCTTTTAACCACATGTAAGTATTAGTATATTTAATCTTCCAAAAAGTAGTGTTGATTTTAAAATAAGGATAAGAGCTTGATCCGTCACTTAAAAGCAAGGAACGATAACCATCTCCAACAAAATTTCTTCCATATCCTAATTGTAAATTTATAAGTTTAGAAGGAGTGTAGGTTAAATTAGCTTCTGCCGTTGGAAAATCGTAGGCATTGGTTTTAAATCCCTTTGCTATACCCATTCCTGGTATAATAGCAGGGTTTCCTCCCGATGGTTTTATAGAGTTGGCATAGTCATTAAAATAATCTACAAATTGCCCTTGACTTTCAAAGATGGTTGTTGTAAAATTCAATTGACTTCCTAAGCCACCACGAACTTGAACTCCGCGTGTATTTATATAAGTGTATTTATTGACGCTTGGATCACTTTTACCTAATTGCATATCAAAAATTGGATTCATCGTAAACCAATAATCTTCAGCTTGAATAGCTACCAAATTTTCGTTCCAAATTTTTCTACCCCACCATGAAGTTTTATTCTTCATTAATTTAGTGTTTTCAGCTTCTAAATTATAATATTTAGAAACTTCGGCATAAGAATAAGGTTTTGATGCTGTATGATTGTTACTTCCAACTTGATTCATAGTGGCATCGAATTGGGCATAATAAGTATGAGAAAAAGGAATGTTTAAATGACTTTGAAACTGTGGATTTTTAAATTTTTGATAAGCAATGCTATCAAATTCTATTAGTTCTTTGTCTTTATCGAATTTATTAAAAGAATTGGTAATTCCAACCTCTTTTGTAGTATTTTTTTCTTTCTTTTCTGTTTGTGTCTCCGCTGGATTTTGTAATGGAATGGCTATTTTAACCGTGTATTTAGCATAGGTTGGATTACCATTATAAGTAGCTGGACTCACTTTTGGCAATTTTTCGAATACTCTTTTACTTTCTTGCACTAATTCATCTTGGTTGGCATCAACATATTGCACTTTGAAGGAGCCTTTATCATCTACTTCAAAAAGCACAATTATACTTCCTTCATAATTGCTTTCTTTCAGTTTATTTGAAACTTGAAAGTTATTGTAGATAAAAGTTTGTAATTTCGAATTAAAGCAAGTTTCTAATTCTTTTCCTTGCAGTTTATCACAGTTAGGGAAAACAGGCATTTTTTCACTCCCTTTTTGAGCAGCGACAACTATTATTTGAAAAAGAAATAGGAGTATAGTAATTTTTTTAAACATAGTTAGAGTGTAATATTAATATTCGCTAGTGGTTGTTTGCCCATTAGCAATGGCTTTGGCTGATGATGTTCCAATTCGTTTTACGCCTAATCGAATCATCTCTACTGCTTCGTCATAAGTTCTAACACCTCCTGCAGCTTTTATTGATAAGGGCGAGCCGTTTTCAAGCATCATAATAATTGTTGGAACTGTAGCGCCATTTGGCAACCCATTTTCTGTTTTATAGAATCCAGTGGATGATTTCACGAAAACGGAAGCATAACATTCTTCTTTAAAATTAGCCATCACTATATTTTTTATTAACGTTGACATTTGAATAACTTGGTCACTGTTTAATGCGGCTACCTCAATAATCCATTTTATAATTTTATGATGGGCTAAACCTAGTTTAGTTCCTTCGAGAACTTCTTTTTTTACCAAATCAATTTCTCCTCTTTTAAAAGCTTCATAGTTGCATACAAAATCTAAATCGTCAGCACCATCTTCAATTGCTTTTTGTGCTTCAGCTATCTTTGATTCTATAGAATTTGTTCCTTCATGGAAACCAATAACGGTTCCAATAGTCACTTTTGAATTGGCTTTGGTTATCATTTTTCTTGCCAATTTCACCATGTCTGGGCGAATCATAATGAGTTTAAATTTTTCGTCAATAGCTTCTTTTATAAATCCCTCAACTATTTTAGTGTTTTCAACTACTGATAGGCCTGCTTGCTCTGGAGTTTTAAGATAAGTAGAATCTAAATAATGTCTAATGTCCATGACTTCTTTTTTGGAAAGGTTAAAGGTACAAAAAAACCATATCCTATATACAGTTGTCAAAAATAAGAAATAGGTTTGAGTTTAATTTAGATTCTTCTCTTGAATTTTGAATGGTATTTATTTTCTAATAAAATGAAAAACATAGTTATATTTGTTAATAGAGAATATGGAGTTTACATCCTTTTATACATTTGAATTATGAAACAAAAAGAAATGATTTTAAAGAAACAGCTTATCCTTTTCCTATTATTTTTTTATGGTTTTACGAATCATATCACTGCTCAAAGCATGCTCAATCCTGAAGATTTTGGCGTAGTGATGAATAGCAATTCCGATAATAGTGTTTTCTTTCAAAGAGCTATAGATAGTGCTGCTATAACTAGTGCAACAATTTTTGTTAAACCAGGGTATATCAAAATAGAGCAGACGCTTATTGTAAAAGCTGGAGTGACTATTATTGGTTCGGGTCGAGGATCAATCCCTAATCAAACGCCTTATAATGGAACTATTTTTTGGTATACGGGTTCTTCCTCCGCTATTGAAGTTGTTGGGTCTAATGTGGTATTAAATAACTTCACTATATATGACAAAACTAGCAAAGCTACAGACGGCTTAGTATTGAAAGCAACCTCCAATTTGATTGAGAGTTTCTCCTTATCAAATGTGTTAATTTTCGGTTTTACTAACGGAACAGCCTTACATTTTTTAGCTCAAAATAAAGGTGGAATTACTTATAGTAGCTTGTATGATGTTCGCATACGTCATGCTAAAATAGGAATAAGTATTACCCCCGATGCCACTTCATTTATAAATTCCAATAGCTTTTATCATGGGGTAATTTCTGGAGGTGGATTTGATACCTGTCTTAAAGTAGAAGGAGGGAACAACAATATTTTTTATGGGACTGTGATGGAACCTTATACATCAACTTTCGGCCATTTATGTATTGATAAAGGTCAGATTATAGGAGAACACATTCGAATAGAAGCAGTTCGTCAGCCCAAAGAAACACCTGTAATTACCTTTGGTAAAAACACCGCCGAATGCTTTATTACCGGAATGTATAGTGGTGGATTGATTGTAAATGAAGGAAAGAATAATCGCCTTGATATTTCTCATTAAAAAAAGCTTTGTCAAATGATTAAATTTTGACAAAGCTTTTTTAGGACTCTTCTATTGTTTGATGATATGTTGTGAAACTATTTTACCATTGGAAAACCTTTGGCTCTCATTAAAGCATCCACTTTAGCATCTCGTCCTCTAAACGAACGATAAGCATCACCTTGGTCAGTAGTGTTTCCTGAACTGAAAACATATTTCAATAGGCGTTTAGCCACTTCTTTGTCATAAGGTCCTTTAGCTTCTGTAAAAGCTTCATAGGCATCGGCACAAATAACATCAGCCCATAAATAACTATAATACCCAGCAGAATATTCATCACTTGAAAAAATGTGCCCAAACTGTGGTGTACGATGACGCATTACGATTTCTGAAGGCATTTTCAACTCCGCTAATGTAGTTCTTTCAAAAGAATCTGGGTCAATGGTTGAGGTGCCTTCCATATGCAATTTCATATCGATTAAAGCACTTGAAATTAATTCTACCGTTGCAAACCCTGCGTTAAAATGAGAGGCTTTATCAATTTTTGCCAATAGACTTTCTGGCATCGGTTGATTGGTTTTATAATTCAGCGCATAAGTTTTTAATACTTCTGGTGTAGATAGCCAATGTTCTAATAATTGTGATGGGAATTCAACATAATCTCTCGCAACATTAGTCCCAGCTATCGTTGGATAGTTTACGTTAGAACATAATCCATGAAGTGCATGACCAAATTCGTGGAAAAGTGTGCTCGCATCGTCCCAAGAAATTAAAACTGGTTCACCTGGAGCTCCTTTGATAAAATTAGCATTATTAGAAACAATAGTAGGAACATCTCCATCAAAGCGTTCTTGAGTTCTGTATTCGTTCATCCAAGCACCCGAACGTTTTCCTTTTCTTGCATAAGGATCAAAATACCATAAACCAACATTTTTACCAGTAGTTTTATTCAAAACTTGATACACCGTAACGTCTTGTTGGTAAACAGTAACATCATTTACTTGAACAAATTTAAGGTCAAATAATTGGCCAGCCACCCAAAACATTCCTTCACGTAGTTTATCCAATTGAAGGTATTGTTTTACTTCATTTTGGTCTAAGTCATATTTTTCTTTTCTTACTTTTTCGGCATAATAACGGTAATCCCATGGTTGAATTTTGAAGTTTCCTCCCTCTTTATCCACAATTTTTTGCATGTCTGCCACTTCAATTTTTACTTCAGCTACTGCGGGTTTCCAAATATCCATCATTAGTTTCATAGCATTAGCGGGGTCTTTTGCCATCGTGTTAGACAATTTCCAATGCGCATGAGAAGCAAATCCCATTAGTTTAGCACGTTCAGCACGAAGTTTAAGAATTTGCGTTATGGTTGCATTGTTATCTTGTGCGTTACCATTATCTCCGCGATTCACAAACATCTGCCAAACTTTTTCTCTTAATTCTCTAGTACTTGAATACGTTAGAAATGGCTCTACAGAAGAGCGGGTATTTGCCACAGAACCAAGACTAGACAGTTTATGTTCTTTGACATTGGCTATACATGCATTTTTCATTTCAGGGGTTAAGCCCGCAAAATCACTTTCATTTTTCAATTCTACAAATTGATTATTCTCTTCAGAAAGTAAATTTTGACTGAATTTGGTGTATAATCCTGCTAATTGTTGATTCAATTCACTCACTTTTGCCTTTGCTTTTGCATCTAATTTTGCTCCAGCATATACATAGTTGTCATAAACAACTTTTATAAGACGTTGTTGTTCAAGCGTAAGTTTAGATTTTTCTTTTGAATTGTATACTGCTTCAATTCTTTGAAAAAGTTTAGTGTTTTGTGTTATCTTATCAGAAACCTCTGCTAATTTTGGTTCCATTTCTGCTTCTACCGGCTCGAATTCTGGGCTACTCATATTAGAACTATAAATTCCATAAATAGCATAAATTCTAGAAAGTTTTTTACCTGCTTTTTCTAAAGCTGCTATAGTATTTTGAAAAGTGGCTGGTTTTGGATTGTTGGCAATAGCATTTACTTCATTCAATTTTTCTTGCATAGCAAACTCTAAAGCGGGTTTGAAATCAGAAACTTTGTATTCATTAAAAGCGGGAACACCACCATAGTTTCCAGTCCAATCTTTTAAAAGTGGATTGTCTTTGATATTTTGTGCATTCATAGTAAGTACCGTTGAACCTATCAAAATAGATGTAATTATGTTTTTCATAAAATTTTTCATTTGCTAGCAAATATAAGTAAAAGTTGCGAGTTGAAAGTTTCGGTTTTAAGTTTTCAAAGTTTAACTTTTGTTGACTATCTCAAAAGAAAACAAATTAAAAAAAATTAATATCTTTGAAAATTAGGTAAAATAAAGAGTAAATGTTTCAGAATAAAAAAGACATAGTATATGTAATTCTTGCGGGAATTTTCATCACTAATGCCGTTGTCGCCGAATTAATAGGAGGGAAATTAATCAATGTATTTGGAGTTCCAATGAGTGTTGGGATTTTGCCTTGGCCTATAGTATTCGTTAGTACCGATTTAATCAACGAATATTTTGGAGAAAAAGGTGTGCGTAAATTATCATTAATAACGGCAAGTTTAATTGCTTATGCATTTGTGATTTTATTTATAGCCATTCGAATTCCAGCTATGCATGGCGACAAATTAGTTACAGACGGCCAATTTAATGCCGTTTTTGGACAAAGTATGTGGATTATTGTGGGTAGTATTACTGCTTTTATGGTATCGCAATTGATTGATGTTTCCATATTTCATTTTGTAAAAAATAAAACTGGAGATAAAATGATTTGGTTGCGAAGTACGGGTTCCACGGTTATTTCACAATTGTTTGACAGTTTTATTGTTTTGGGAATTGCTTTTTGGTTGACTGGAAAAATGACTACGGAAATTTTTCTTGCGTCTGCAATTACTGGCTATTTTGTAAAAATGATTATTGCAATTGTCTTGACACCTTTAATTTATTTAGGACATTCGCTTATTGAAAAATACATACATGGAAAATAAAAACCGGTGCACTTGGTGCGAAAAAGATGATTTATACAGAAATTATCATGACAATGAATGGGGGCAACCAATTTATGATGATCAAATTTTATTTGAGTTTTTAATATTAGAAACATTTCAAGCCGGCTTGAGTTGGTATATGGTTTTAGCCAAAAGAGAAAACTTTAGAAAAGCTTTTGCTAATTTTGATTATAAAATTGTAGCAAATTATACAGAAGAAAAAATCCAAGAATTACTTTTAGATGCTGGAATTATTAGAAATCAATTGAAGGTTAGGGCTGCTGTTTCAAATGCCATTGCTTTTATAAAAGTGCAAGAAGAATTTGGAAGTTTTTCCGATTATATTTGGAAGTTTACCGGAGGAAAACCCATTGATAATAGTCCAAAGTCATTAAAAGACGTTCCTGCTTCTACCCCTTTATCAGATGCAATCAGCAAAGACTTAAAAAAACGTGGGTTTAAATTTGTTGGAACTACTGTTGTCTATGCCCACATGCAAGCGACTGGAATGGTGAATGACCATATAGAAAATTGTTTGACGAGAGAATAGTTTTCAGTTATTAGTGATCCGATTTCAAGACCTTAATAAACGTTTCTCTTGAAATCTCAAAGGCGCCTAATTTTTCTAAATGATCATTATGTACTTGACAATCTAAAAGGAGGTATTTATTTTCTTTTAAATGGTCTATTAATTTTACAAAAGCAACTTTACTAGCATTAGGTACTTTCGAAAACATGCTTTCTCCGCAAAAAACGTGTCCTAAATCGACACCGTATAGTCCGCCAACAAGTTCATTATCTTGCCATACTTCAAAAGATATTGCTTTTCCGAGTTGGTGTAGTTTGATATATGACTGAATAATATCATTTGTAATCCAGGTTCCGTCTTGTCCTTTTCGTTCAATGGTTTGGCAATTCCTAATTACTGCTTCAAAATCCTTATTGATAGTTACTTCAAAAATCTTTCTATTGATAATATTTCGAAGACTTTTAGAAACTTTATAGTGACTTGGGCTCACCACCATTCTTTCACTAGGCGACCACCACAAAATAGGTTCATCATCACTAAACCAAGGGAAAATTCCATTGCTGTATGCTAATAGCAATCGGTTTACTGATAAATCTCCACCAACTGCTAAAACACCTTCATAGGAAGCTTCTTCAACCGGAGGAAAGTAAAGTTCTTTCGTTAGAAAATACATTTTTATTAGAATATAGAAAATAGAATACAGAAAATAGAATACAGAATATAGAACACTAAAAAAGGAAAGCCATTCTAAACATCTAACACAAGTTATCTATTTAGAATGACAGTCTATTTTCTCTTTTCTATTTTCTCTTCTCTTAATTAAAAAGGTAAATCGTCGTGTTCTTCTTCTTTAAAGTTTGTTGCTGGTGCAAATGCTTCCGCCGCTGGCATAGGAGGCATTTGTTGTGCTACTGGTGCTTCTGCTTGTATTTTTTCAATTCTCCAACCTTGAATAGAGTTAAAATATTTAGTTTCTCCTTGTGGATTAACCCATTCTCTTCCTCTTAAATTGATAGAAACTTTTACAGCTTCACCTGGAGTATAATTATTTAATAAATCACATTTGTCTTGAGTAAACTCAATCATTATTGTTTGTGGATACTGCTCATCCGTTGTTACCACTAATTCTCTTTTCTTAAAAGTAGCACTTATTTGTTGTTCTGCATTAATCACTTTTACTTTTCCTGTAACTTCCATAATATAATTGTTTTATTTTTTTGCTAAAAGTACTTTCCATGCGGTTAGCACTTCGTTTTTATCTAAATATAATTTTGCTAATTGGTATTTTTTAACTTCATCATCAGCACTCAAAACACCTTTTATTTCAAAATTTTCTTTTACAAATATAGTAATTTCTTCTTCAGTTGGCAAAGATTCTACATTACCTAATTTCCCCAAATCATTGCCATTGAATATAGCACTTTCTTTAATAAAATCAGGAATGGCATCAACACCAATTCCTAAGGTAGCCAAAGGTTTTTCGACTTCAAATAATCCTTGATTGGCTCTTGAATACCAATGTCCCCCTAATCTTGAAACCAAATCAATTTTAATAGGATCTATAATTCCATTTTCATCTAAAATAGCTTCATTAATATGGATTTTTACTACTTCACAGATAATCATATTTCCGGCACCTCCGCCAGTTCCTAGAGCAATGATTTCATTTACTTTACATTCTAATTGCACTGGACTTTCTGCTACACGATAGGGCTTTACACTATCAGATGGAACGGCTGTCAACCCTGATTTTGCAAATTCATTTACGCCATCCGGATATTCGGTGCTTGATAATGACATTTGTTGTACAATATCATAATTCACAACATTAATCACAACTTGTTTTGTGTCTTGACAATTAATTAAAGTGTGTTTAATAGAATTATCGCGAACTCTTCGTGCTGGTGAAAAAACCAAAATTGGGGGATTGGAACTGAAAATATTAAAGAAACTGAAAGGTGACAAATTAGGCTTCCCGTTTTTATCTATTGTACTTGCAAATGCGATAGGTCTAGGGGCAATCGCACTTTGTAAATAGCCTTGCAATTTGGCTGCCGATAGTTCTTTAGGATCAAGTGTTAACATAGAAATTGAATTTTCACAAAGATAAGAAATGAAATAGCATTGGCAATTTCAATAATCAATTTCAATTTGAAAAAAATCCTTACTTTTAAACAAAAATTTTTCAATGCAATTTTCCGATAGAAGAAACATTACGCGATGGATAATTATAGCAACCTCTTTTGTTATAGTTTCTCTCATTCTTTGGAACACCTATTCGTTTTTTTAAATCTTTAAAACAGCAGAACGCAACAAAATGGAACTTTGGGCACAAGCTCAAAAAACATTAATTAATTCTGATATCAATGCAGACATTTCATTGCCGTTGAAAATTATTCAAAATGCCAATATTCCAATTATTGTTACCGAAAACAATAAAATTATAAACGACAATAATATTGATGAAAGCGTAAAAAAAGATTCTGTAAAATTAAAGGACCTTTTGGAGAAGTTAAAGTCACAAAATGAAGCTATAAAGATGGAATATCTTCCCGGTAAAATTCAATATTTATATTATGGAGATTCTTCTTTACTAAATAAATTAAAGTATTATCCAATTGCATTGTTGCTGATTATTTTTCTATTTGGGGCATTGGTGTATAACTTTTATAAAAGCACCAAAATGGCAACTCAAAATAAACTTTGGGCAGGAATGGCAAAGGAAACAGCTCATCAAATAGGCACTCCATTATCGTCTTTAATTGGTTGGCTAGAAATTATGAAAGCCGATAATGTTGATGGAACAACTATTTCTGAAATCGAAAAAGATATCAATAGATTACAAGTTATTACAGATAGATTTTCAAAGATTGGTTCGGAGCCAATTTTAGAAAAAAAGGATATCATTGAAGAAACTCACAACTCTTTTGATTATTTAAAATCTCGTTTTTCTCATCAAGTGGCATTTGAATTTAACGCTCCCAAAGATCCTATTTGGATTTCTCTAAACCCTGAACTCCACAGTTGGACTATTGAGAATTTAATGAAAAATGCTATTGATGCTATGAAAGGTAGAGGAGACTTGAAGATAGCTATTGAAAATGATGGGTCTTATATAAAAATTAATGTGACCGATACAGGAAAAGGAATTCCAAAAAATCAATTTAATCGCGTTTTTGAACCCGGATTTACCACAAAAAAAAGAGGGTGGGGCTTAGGATTATCACTTACCAAGAGAATTGTTGAAGAATACCACAAAGGGAAAATTAAGGTCTTGCATTCCGAGATTGGAAAAGGCACCACTATTCAAATTCTATATAAGAAAACTAGTGCTTAACTAGCTTTTTTACTTTAAAAAACATCTTTATTCTCGAATCTTTATCCTTGTCCAAATAATCATTTAAGAAAATCATTTGTGTATCGGCAATTTTTTTAGTAGCAGCTATGGCTTTCTTTAAAGAAATTAAGTTCGCTGTGTTTTCTTTGCTGACAGTTATATTATTCACTTCCTCATGATACTTTGTGATTAAGTCAAAAGGTATTTGAAGTTTGGTTTTAAGTTCATTATCTGATATT
This sequence comes from uncultured Bacteroidota bacterium, assembly GCA_903879645.1. Taxonomy (GTDB): domain Bacteria; phylum Bacteroidota; class Bacteroidia; order Flavobacteriales; family Flavobacteriaceae; genus Flavobacterium. The sequence goes on along the minus strand of CAIRMK010000163.1, from coordinate 544 downwards.
GCGGGTTGAAATTTATTATTTCTAAAAGCGATAAAACTATTTAATTGATTGGTAGCCGAATTAAAACCTGTTACAATAGTTTCCAATTGCAGAATAGTTCCGGTTTCTTTATAATAATCGATTTCTTTTTTAGCCACAACTATTCTTTCGGAAATTAAATTGTTGATTACGCCATTTTTTTCGATTCTATTGGCTACAGCTATGGCTCTTTCAAGGTTGGGAAGCGCCTCATTTTTTTCGATTTCTAAATTAAAATCAAAATTTGTGGTGTTGGTGGCAGAAGAAGTTTTGCCCTCATAAAACTCTTGATTGGAAATGGGATATTCTTTTAGTTCCAACAAATAATCAAAAGGCATGTGGGCTTCATCAAATGAAAGAGCATCTGATTTAAAATAGATATTGTTTAATTTTCTATAATAATGCTGGTCATTAACATATCCTGAGCCCCATGTAGGATCAAATAAATACCAAATTCCGTTTATTTTGGAAGCATTCCACGAATGTCCTATCGTTGCAATCTTCCCATCTTGTCTAGTGTATCCTT
>CAIRMK010000162.1 GCA_903879645.1 uncultured Bacteroidota bacterium | reverse complement strand
GGCAGCTGGTTTTATATTCCGTTTGTTTCTCAATTATTTTTTTTGTTTTTAGCATTAAAGTATCCGCTCCAAAGAATTAATAAAGGTGCTAAAGCACTTATAAGTGAAGTTGGGAAACCTTTGCCTTTTGAAATTATAATGATAACAAAAACTATTATGATTAATGTTAAAATTATAAGAAATGGGAAAACCCAAGTTTTTTCAAAAAATGTTTTTACTCTTTCAATTTCTATCAAATGAGTTTTTTTATAACTTTCAATTGCTGTTTCTAAATCACTACAATAATTTTCAAAATTTTTGGTGTCACCAAAATTTGAGTTTGTATTCAAGCAAAATTTTTCATTGTTTTTTAATTTTATATTTAAACCAGTTGAATTATTGTAAGTTTCAATTTTATAGCTCCTAATTTCTTCAAAGTTTATAATATGTATTTTTCCTTCTTTTTCAATTTCTGTATTCTTTTCTGATATTTTAGCATTACAGTTTTCTTTAATTCTTTTTTTATTTAATAAAAATATTGAGATAGGAATTCCAAAAGAAAATATCATTGTTACATAAATATTAAAAATATTTTTTAGAGAAATCATTCCAAAAATTAAAGCAAAAAATAGAGCGAACAAAAAAACAAAAAGGATTAAAGCTTTTCTTTGATTTACACTTTGAAAATTATATTCTTTCATTATTATTTCTTTGATTTTAGGTTTTTTTGGCAAACTTGCTGCCAACTCGTTTATATGTCTGACAAAATCAGACTTATCTACCCCAATATGGGTGTATAAGTCTGACAAACATCAGACTTTATTTATTTTATCAAATATATAAAAAAATATTACAAATCATCAAACGGACTTTTTATTTGTTGGATACTTTTAGTACTAACATGAGTATAGATTTCAGTTGTTTTACTACTATTATGTCCTAATAATTCTTGAATATATCGCAAATCAGTTCCACTTTCTAATAAGTGAGTAGCATAGCTATGGCGCAACCAATGCAAAGTGGCAGGTTTAGTTATTTTTGCTTTTTGTAGTGCTTGTTTCAACACGCTTTGCAAACTTTTTTCTGAATAAGATTCTCCTGACGTTTGTCCTTCAAATAAATAATGTTTTGGTTTAAATACTTTATAATACTCCCGTAACATTTCTAATATTTTAGGACTCAATGGAGCAATTCGATCTTTTTTTCCTTTAGAATTTTTAAGCAATACAATGTTGCGCTTGGAGTCTATATGAACAGGTTTTAATGCTAATAGTTCGCCACAGCGCAAACCACAGCTATAGATAAGGCTCAACATCATTTTGTGTTTGATGTTGCTATGCGCTTCCAAGATGGCTTTTACTTCTTCTTTGCTCAACACATTGGGCAATAATTTAGCACGTTTAGGGCGGTGTATTTTTTCGATGTCTATTTTGGTTTCTCTAATGGTTTTGAAATATAATTTAATAGCATTAACAATTTGGTTCTGGTAGGAAGCCGAAAGATTGTTCTTTAATATATACTCATTATTATATATAATAACATCTTCATTGGTAATTTCGGCAACTGGTTTTTCTCTATAAAATAGTAAGAATGATTTCAAGGCTTCACTATAAGTAGTTAGTGTACTTTCGCTATAGCGTTTGGAACGTAAGTAGTTTTTAAATTGTATCAGTGCGGCTATTCCTTCTTCACTAGGTAAAGTAGCAGCTGCTAGAGGTAGTTTAAACTTTATCCTATTCTCTTCTGTATCTGGCAAGTGCCATACGCATAACGATTGGCTCCATCGCGAACCTTCTAGTTTCTTAATGCGAGTAATCAAATCGGCATTCTTTTCAAAATAGACCGCTATGCGGGGTTCTTTATTGTGGCGTATCAGTTTGGCATTCCATTTCATGGTTTATAGTTTAATTGTTAGGCTTATATGATTCAAAAGTAGAAAAAAACATTCAAAAACATTAAAAAATGAACTCATTTTCGACCAAAACGAATTTGTTTTGCTCCAAATTGAATTTGTTTTCAACCAAAACGAATTTGTTTTGCTCCAAAACAAACTTGTTTTAGACAAAAACGAATTCGTTTTACTCCAAATTGAATTCGTTTTAGACAAAAACAAATTCGTTTTACTCCAAATTGAATTCGTTTTAGACAAAAACAAATTCGTTTTGCTCCAGATTGAATTCGTTTTAGACAAAAACAAATTCGTTTTGCTCCAGATTGAATTCGTTTTAGACAAAAACAAATTCGTTTTGGTTGCTAAAAAATGAGCAACACACTTTTTTTATAAGAATAACTTTATAAAATCACTTTTTTTTGAGTGTCAAAAATCAAAAAAATAAGAATTTTTAATAAAAAATAAGCCAATTTTTTTCGCTATTTTCATAAAACTTCATTTTTGACGACGAAATCAATTTTTTTTATAAAAAATTTTCTTACACAACAGAGTCAAAAAAAGTGGTTTTTTTGTTCGTTTTTTATGTTTTTTTCAAAAAAAATTAAAAAAATTTATTTGTTAAATATATTAGTAAAATCAATACTTTATGTTAAATTTAAAAATATAAAATTTAACTTTAAGAAAAAAAATTGAATAAAAATTTTTTTGTTTGAAAAAAACATTTTAAAATTGTAACAGGAAAATATAAGATATAATAGAGCAACAAAAAGTATTTATTATTAACCTAAATTTTATAGATATGAAAAATCGTGTTTGTAAATTGGATTTCCATACGTATGCAAATCCTAAACTAGACACCTTTGCCAATGGTGTTTTAATTGGCATTTTTGACAACCCAACAGTTTTTATTTCACCGCCCATAGACAAACCAGAATTTACCACTATCATTACCGACTATGGTGTGAAGCTGGCAGATTATAACACCTATGGCAAAACCAAGAAAGACGCATTTACATCTGCTCATGGAAAGTTAATAAGTGCATTAGACACCTATGTGCCTTTTGTAGACGGTATCGCCAATGGCCAAGCATCAATTATTTCGCTAGCCGGATTTGTGCCAACATTGGGCTCAACGACAGCAGCACCACAATTGGAAAGAATAATAACCCTAGAAGTTACACCAAACAATGTACCTGGTCGTATCATTATATCTACTCCTGCTATTGTTGGCAAAGGTGTTTCGGGATATGGTTTAATCTTGGTGGCGGGTTCGCCGTTAACGGTAGATAATTTTACTAATGGTAAATTAAAATATTCTGGAGGTGCCGATCAAGAAATAATTGTAGACATAAACAAATCTAGAAAAAAAGTAGTAGATGGTTTAGATTCTAACATCTCGTATAATGCTTATATGTATGCGTTCAATTCGACAGGCGTATCTCCTTTAAGCGTTCCCCAAATAGTGAAATGTATTTAAGATAACGCTCTTTTATATTAAGTGAAAGGCTCTGCTGTAATGGTAGGGCCTTTTGTGAGTTATGAGTTATGAATTATGAGTGTTGGACTCCTTAAATAGTATCATTAGTAGGTCGTCAGTTCAAGTGTTTTTTATAAAATTGCGATTAAGCTATTTTATAAAAAATGTATCGAGAACCTTGTTTAGCATTAACACTAGTAGTTCACTAGTTCTCG
>CAIRMK010000161.1 GCA_903879645.1 uncultured Bacteroidota bacterium | reverse complement strand
TTTTTTCTTCCGAATTGTAAAATTCTTTAAAGTGAGGCAAGAAATCTTTTTCAATATCGTGCAACTCAAAGTAAGCTTCGTGCAATTTATGATTACAGTGCTCGCAAAACCAAAGCAAGCCATCCGTAAATCCTTTTCCAGCGCGTTTTCGTTCAATCACTAACCCAATAGAGTTTTCCGTTCTACTAGGCGAATGCGGAACTTTAGCAGGCAACAGAAACAGATCTCCTGCCGAAAGTGTCATCCCTTTTTTCTTTCCGTCTTCTTGAATATATACCGTGATAGAACCTTCTAGCTGATAGAATAATTCTTCCGTTTCATTATAGTGATAATCTTTTCGAGCATTTGGCCCCGCCACAATCATCACAATATAATCCCCCGAATCCACATAAATGTTTTTATTCCCAACCGGTGGCACCAGCAAGTGGCGGTTCTCTTCTATCCACTGGTTTAAATTGAATGGTTTTTGAACAGACATAGCAAGTTTATTTTTTTACGAAATTACTAAAAATAAAAAAGGTAAACGAGATTGCTTACCTTTTTGGGTTTGATTTATTCTTTTTTACAAGTCTTAAAAGAAGAATATTATTTTTTTATAAATTTTTTGATTAGCTGGTTTTCATTATTTTTAAATAGAATAAAGTAGACACCATTTTCGAATGGCGAAGTATTAATGGAAGTGTTCTCAGATTTTAAATTTCCTTCTAGAATTATTTTTCCTGTTATGTCACTAATGGTATAATTAATAGTATCGTTTAATAAACGGGAAGGTATTAAAATAGTAATATAGTCTGATGTAGGGTTTGGATATAAACTAAAATTACTTTCAATAAAGCTTTCTGCGCCTAATGTAAAGTTAGAGGTGACTATGTTGGAAGTGCAACCATAAATACTAGTGACTTGACAACCATATAAACCTGACGAAGGTAATGTATAAGATGTTCCTGTAGCGCCTACAATAATTCCATTTTGATTGTACCATTGATTACCACTTGTAGCATTAGAGTATAAAACGTTTCCGACTAAATTTAAAACAGGATCACTTGGTTTTGGATATACATCAAGCTCTATTTGCAGTAGAGCAAAACAATGAGTTATTGGATTCTCTGTTCTAACCCAGACAAATTCTGTAAAGGGATGATTGAGATTTATGAAAGGCGTAGATAAATCAATAGGGTTTACATTAGATTCTGCATCCGCTTCCGTTAAATGAATAGTAATATTGTAAACACCAGGTGTTTGAAATAATATGGTTTGGGAATAACTATTCAAATCAAATGATGCTACGCCATCTTGATTGTCATCACACACCACATATGGGTGGGCTGGTGGAATGGGTTGAGGTTTTGGATTAACAACCAAGTCCATAGTAGAAACAGCATAACAACCAGTGCTACTATTGGTCAAACGAATACCTATAGTTTGAGCACATGGCTGGGTATTGGTATAAGCCGAAGGTGTTAAAATTGGATTGGTATTGGCTGTAGCATCTGCTAAACTTGGATAAAATGTAACTTCAACCCCTAATTGCCCATTCAAAATAAAAGGTATTTGAGTGGTTAAATCAAAGGTTTCTACACAAAGTGGAGTTACTGTTTCACAAAGCTCAAATTGTGGATAGAATGGGAAGATATGTGGTAATGGATCTACAATCAAATTTACGGTTACAATATCGAAACATCCTGTAGTACTATTTTCAACTCGAATCCAAACCGTGCTACTTGAAGTAGAATAACTACTAGATAGTACTATCGCATTTGCTGGCGCTTGTGCATCCACTAAAGAAGCATAATAGGTAACAGTATAATTTGCCGCTGGCAAAGTCGTCCCTAAAACCTGAGGAGTAACAACATTTATTAAATTAAACACCGCAATTCCATCAGTATTGTCATCACAAACATGATAATCATTCGGGATAGTAGCTACCGGTTTAGGATTTACAGTTACAGTAACTTGTAATCTACTACTACTCTCAATACCTGATACCGTTTGACTGGCATAATAAGAAGTGTTGTTAACCAAAAGAGTCGTATTTGGTAATACATTGCCTCCAGAAGCTGTGGCATACCATTTAATATTGGTGCCATTAACTTGGATAGAATTTAAGGTTGCTACCGCACAGAAAGTTTGAGAAGCATTACCAGTAGGAGGACTGGTTAGAATAGAATTTATAGTCTCATTTTTATTATTTAATAACGACAAAACGGAATGGTTTCCGTTTGCTAATGTTATTGTTGTAACCAATAATGTTATTATCACTAAACGGAATTTATTTTTCATACTCGTAATGTATTATCTATAGTAGAATTATTTTAAAATTTTATCAAACAAAATCATTTTTATCAAT
>CAIRMK010000160.1 GCA_903879645.1 uncultured Bacteroidota bacterium | reverse complement strand
TATCTAACTCGGATAAGTTGCGTGAAACTATTTTAAAAGATTTGTTTGAAGGAGAATCGGCAACGAATATTGCTTTGGCGTTTTTAAAATCAGAACTGAAAGAGTTTTTGTAGTTACTTTTTTGGATATTAAAAGAACAAAAAAATCATATCCTTTGTGAATATGCCCCAAATAGTGTCTAACTTTTTGGGGCATTTTTATTGATGGAGTATCGTTTTACTTTTTTTCTCTAGTTAGCGCATCACATTGGCCAACAGATGTGAATTATATAAACATTTTATACTATTGTGTAACTCAGCCAAAAGCAAAGAAGTCACCTTTGTTAGTATAAATATTTAAAAACTTTAATAATTAACAAATGAAAAAAATCACCTTATTATTTTTAGCTATTGGATTAATTACCATGGCTGCAACAACAACAAAATCTGTTGCCAGTGTTACAAAAAACAAAATATCAAACATTAATTTTATGGATTCAAAGTACAAAGCTTGTATCGATGCTTGTAATGCGTGTGCTGCTTCTTGCAAGAAATGTGAAAGTATGTGTGTAAAAAGTAACGATCCAAAAATGGCTCGATGTATTCAACTTTGTAGAGAGTCTGTTGCCACTTGCACCGCCTCAAGTAAACTAATGAGTTTGAATAGTGACAGTGTTAAAGAAATGTGTGCTGTTTGTGCCAATGTATGTGATACATGTGCTTCAGAATGTGAAAAAATGACAGCAGACCATTGCAAAAAATGTGCAACTGATTGTCGCAAAACTGCAAAACTTTGTAGAACGATGTAATCTTTATTTTACGCTACACGATTGCAAAGAGGAATGAATTCATTTTCATTCCTCTTTTTGTTTTATCATAGATTGTATTTTATATTGCTATCGTGAACCTTACGAAAGGACTCGCTCACTAGCTTGGGCTTTTATACCGACATTACCACAATTATGTAACTTTAAGCAGGAATTCTATAACAATTGCTACCACTACTTTTCTAATATTTGTATAGCATAAAAAGTTACAATTTAATGATTTTTAAAAGTAGCAATTTGATAGATTAGCATAATGGCATTTAAAACATAGAAGTTTTCTAATCTTCCGTCTATGACCAACGAAATGGTACACGAGTTGAATACCCATTAATTGTTACTTCTAAAATCAGTTTAGTATAAAATGATAAGCAAAGAGGCTCTTTTCGGAGGAGTGCCTTTTGTTTTCTTAGTTTTATTTTACTAAAACACAAGTGAGAGCATTCGTTTGGTAGCGAATGAGGTTAGTTTACTCCTTTCCTCTCATCTCTTTAAATTTATCAATATTCAAGCATATTATGCCCCAATTATGTCCGTCTAAATCTTCAATATTTCTTACTTGCATAAATCCTTCATCAATAGTTGGAGTTGATTCAGTTCCACCTGCCTTTACACCATTCTCAATAATTTCATTAAGTCTGTCAAGACTTTCTACAGGAAGAGTAAATGTAGCAATGGTATTTATCTTTGGGTCAACAAGTCTTTTTTTGTTTCCTGATTTGAACATTTCAAGTGTCTGCAACATCACATAAATTTGATCACTCCAGACCATACATTTTTGATCGTCAAAACAAAACAAAGGATTAACAGTAAAACCTAATTGTTTGTAAAAGTTCATTGATGCTTCTATATCTTTTACCGGTAAATTGATAAAAATTTGTTTCATAGTCTAAAGTATTGGGCTAGCCTCAGCCTACGATAATAATCGCTATTCTAATTTATTAATTATTAAAAAATCACCTCTATCAAAAGAACCTGAGCCAAATCTTTTTATTTTACCATCATAGGTAACTTTATTATTTTGGGTCAATCTTATTTTCCAGTTCCTGTCCACCGGATAAATAATAGGTGCATGCAATGAAGTTATATCCCAAGTGTAAGTGGGTTTCTCATCCTCATTTATTTTATACTCATCATTAGTCCACAGTTCAATTTTGTTTTCAATATTTTGCGCTTCTGTAGGGCTTAATGAGGGCTTAATGGTCTTATATAACCAATTGTGTTTAAAGTTTTTGCTTTTTAAAAATTGATGGTTTTCTATTTCTTTAAATTCTTGAAATCCAAGTTTCACCCATACCATTTTTGAACTTGATGGCTCACAAAATAATTTTAATGCCATTGTTCCTTTGTTTGCTAAATGCTCACTTAAAGATTCAAATAATAATTTACAATACCCTTTTCCCTTGTATTCATTTTTTATAATAGCAATGTTCAATGAAGAATACTCATTACAAAAGGTATAATCCATATAGCCAATGGCTTCATCATTGTCATTCACTAAACAAACAAAATTATCATCAGTATATTCTTCATTAATAAAATTTTGATAAAAATTGGATAGGTTGTTATTTTTCTCCTCCAATAACCAATTTTCAAGTTGTTCTAAATATCTTTTTTCTGGTGTATATATGACTCGCATTTAATGATTTTTTATAGTAAAATAAGGCATTGTATCTATTATAAATTCTCTGAAAGCGCATTCAATGATAAAAAACAAATCTAACAAAAAAAATCACACCCGTGAGATGTGATTGTAGTTTTATTTAGAAAGCGCACTAGCCAGGGCTAGTTTGTTTTTTTATCTTCAAAAGAAATAATAAAAAGCTTGTGATTCTCTAGAACAACTCCTTCTTTTAGTTTTTCTTTTACCAGACTAAAGTTATCTAAAGCTTCTTTTTCAATATTTCTTTTTGAGATAATTTGATTAAACATTTCGGAGCATTCTTTGGCAGTTCTATTGCAAAAGTTGGTCCAATTTTCTCCTTTTTTTATTTCGTTTGTATAATAGTGAAGCCAATGCAATTCACAAGTTCCCTCTTCAAAAACATATTGAATTTGTCCACCTTCAATAGCTATGTGAAGCTTTCTGGCCGCTTCAACTACTTCTAAAAAATCATTTTGTCGCCAACCATATTCAGTTCCACTTTTAATACTTTTTTCTAATAAATCTACAGGAAGTCTATTTTCAATTATTTCAGTCATTTTTTTAATTTTTTGGTCTTGTTATTTGGAAGTTTTACTGCCAATTCGTTTATAAAAGCAATAAACCTACCCTAATCTACCCCTCTTTGGATGTAAAGTTGGATGTTTATTCTGCTTTTAAATTTCTCAAATCTAACAAAAAAATCACAGCCTTTAGCTGTGATAGTAGTTTTATTTTGGTACTTGCTCAGATTGTACCTTAGCGATAGCAATTTGACAAAGTAATTCCACCCAATCTTAGGTAAGGAAATATCCGAGCTGCCTGCCGTTTAATGATTTAAAAAAAAACACTTAAAAAAAACACAATAAATTACACCTCTTTATTTGATTTGCTATTTTTGTCTATTCTTTTTC
>CAIRMK010000159.1 GCA_903879645.1 uncultured Bacteroidota bacterium | reverse complement strand
ACTTGCATTTTGGTAAGGTCTTTGGCAATAATGAAGAGTGTTGGGGCGTTGAAACTAGCAGCAATGGTTTGCCCTTCACTCACATTTTTATTGAGAATCATCCCATCAACTGGTGAATAAATATTGGTGTAAAACAAGTTTTGAGTGGTTATTTTTAACTGTGCTTTGGCATTATCGACAGCCGCTTTGGCGGAGATAAAGTTATTTAGCGCTACTTGGTAATCGGCTTTGCTGATGGCTCCAAGAGTAAATAATTTATTTTGGCGGTCATACGTACTTTGTTGGTATTTCAAGTTGCTTTCCACATTGGCTAGATTGGCCGTAGATTGTTGTTTTTGTGCTAGAATAATAGAGGGGTCGATGGCGGCAATTAACTGTCCTTTTTTAACTACCGTATTGAAATCCACGTAGATTTTTTTTATCACTCCAGATACTTGCGAGCCGACAGCAACAGTATCAACAGGCTGTACCGTTCCAGTAGCCGTAATGCTTTTGGCAATATAACCATACTGTGCTTTGCTGGTAGCAAACGTTTCTTTAGTCGCTTTTTTGTGATGGATAGCATAATATACTCCGAAACCACCGACTAGAATTGCTACTGATATTATAATCCATTTTTTCATCTTATAATTTTATTTTAGTGCCATTATAGAAATCATATATTTTTTCTTGTAAAATGGCGGTGTATTTTGATTGTGTAAAGGCTTGAATAGCTTGTACGTATTGGTTTTTTTGTTGTAATAAATCAAACGAATTGATACCGCCAAGTTTGTATTCTTCGTTTAGAATGCGGTAGCTTTCGGTAACGGCAATCAGTTGTTTACTAGCCGCCTGATAGGCTTGTTGCGCATTGGTGGCATTGATATAGGCTAGTTCCACTTGTTGGGATAATACCAATGAGGTGTTTTTAAAATTGAAATCCGATTGTTTGAAACTAATTTTCGCTTTTTCTAGATTCGTTTTATTGGTTCGATTGGTCAATATGGGCACCGATAAGGTAACGCCTATTTGTTGGTAAAAATTATTTCCCGTTTGTGTAAAATAATTGGATGAAGCATATCCAGCATTGTTTAGAATTGAAGTATAGCCCGATCCAATGCCGGCATTGGCGGTTAGCGTAGGTAAGAAATTAGCTTTGGCTTTGGAGATAGTCAATTGAGCTATATCTTTATTCATTTGTCCAATTTTTATCTCTGGAAAGTTTTGCATCGCATTGTTTTGCACCGTTTCTAAAGGAGGAACTAAGGTGATGACGTCTAAATCGGCAGGCGTTTCAACATCAAAAGCATAAGAAGTAGGCAGTTGCAAGAGCTGTTTTAGTGCTAATGTATTTTGTTTGATGGTGTTTTCGGTTTGTATTTTCAGGTATTCATCTGATGCTTGTTGTGCTTCCAATTGTAAGACACTGATTTTGGCTGTGCTTCCGGCATCGTATAATTGTTGTCCTTGTTTCAATCGGCTTTTAGAAGTAGTGACCAAATCGTTGATGTATTTGAGGTTTTCTTTGGCTAATAAAATGGACAAATAGTTTTGTGTAATGAGTAGGACGAGGTTGTTTTTGGATTGTTCTACCATTAGGGAATTGGTTTGTGCTACCAAATCTTTTTGTTGGATGTTTTTGTTGACATAGTTCCCATTCCAAAGTACTAGTGACGAATTCAGCGCGTAGTTGCCTGATGAAAGGGCTTGATTTACAAATTTTCCGTTGTTGGATACGTCTGCTTTTTCATTTAAAAAATTATTATTGAGCGTTCCATACAAGTTTGGAATTTTACTTCCTTTGGCAAGATAGGCATCTTGAACAGCGTTGAGTTGGTTTAGTTTGGCTGTATTGATGTCAATATTGTTTTCCATAGCATATTGGAAACACGTTTCAATCGACCATTTTTTTATGGAATCTGTTT
>CAIRMK010000158.1 GCA_903879645.1 uncultured Bacteroidota bacterium | reverse complement strand
TCCTTCATTATTCGCAAAATAAATAAATATATTTTTATCCTGTGAAACCATCCAATTTTGATTTCCAGCACCATAGGAAGTGGAGGGATACTTAACCAAAGGAGGTAGTTCTTGAGAGATTCCCAAAAAACTCGATAGAAATAAAAGATATACTAAATATTTTGTCAATTTATTGTGCATTTAATTTTTAAAGATACAATTTATTTTAAATAATCGTCAAAGTAAAATAAAAAAACACGCCCTTTTGGAACGTGCTTTAAAACTAAACTAACTTTACTTACTTTTTGATAAACTTTTCTGTTGTAACACTACCATTAGATTGTGATCTTACAATATATATTCCACTTTCTAAAGAAGAAACATCAATTACTGAAACAGAGTCAGAAGGCAAAACAGTCAATACTTCTTGACCAACAATAGTATAGATAGATACCGATTGAATAGCATCAGCAGCTTCAATGGTTAATCTATCCGAAGCTGGATTTGGATACATTTTTAATGGGGTAGCAGCAGCAAATGAAGCCGTATTTAAATGAGCAGGACCAACAACTATATTTCCTAAAGAGGTCGACTGCGTAGCTGGATTTGCATTCAATCCTTTAACAGTAAAACCATATTGAACGATCAATCCAGTAGGAATAGAAGGAGCTGTAATGGTGAAATTTTGTCCTGTTACAAGGGGTGCTGTTACTGAAACTACTGTCGCATATCCATTAGCTGGATCCAATGCTTTAACAAAAGCAAAATTTTGGTAACCTGAACTGATGGTATTACTTGTACAATAGCCATTAAAAGTAACAGTATGACCAGCCAAAGCTGTATTCTCTACATAAGTATTAGCTTCAAATATTTTATTTCCAATAGCACCATTAGCCCAATACGTATCAGTAGCATTGTAGGTGTTATAATTAGGATATAAGGTTAAGGTATTGGATGGAACATCGATTACAGTTTTTAAATCTGCAACACCCCACGCTTGACCAAATTGATAAACGGTTCCAGACAAATCAAAAACGTTAGCATACCCTACCCAAGCGGCACTAGCATCAACATTTACAGTTTGTGAAAATGAATTTTGAGACATCGTAAATAAACAAACGCTCATTGTGATAATTAAGTGTAATTTTCTTTTCATAATAATTGATAATTTTGTTATTCTCAAAAGTAAAAAAAATTCAGAATTCCTTCAGAACGAAACATATATAAAAACTATACAAAAAAGGAAAGGAAGATTTTTAAATTTTTATGCAATTTTGCCAATAATTTCCAACGTTTAATAAACGTACACAAGTAACAATAAAAAAATGGTTAAATTAAAAATTAACGATATGTTGTGGTAATGATTAGGTAAACTATTACGATTTCGTTGTGATATAGGTTGTTTCTTTTATCAGATAATTAAAAAAAAGCTGAAAAAAGCTGAAAAAAGCTGAAAATAAAATTAAATCCATTTTTTTTGATAAACTGAGAAAAAGGAATTAGACAATATTTTAACTAATAACTTCATACTGCAAAATAAAATACAAAACAGAACTTTTTTAAGAATAATAGCTCTTAACTAAAATAATGTCAGTAAGTGTAATAGCTAATCCATAAAGTCCAATAGAAGGCTCACAAATATTTTAAAAGCAAAAGCAAACAAATTATTTGAAGCTGGCTTCATTTCTATGCAACGTTTTAGCTTAAAAACCTAAATAATAGACTATAAAAATCATAAACTATTGGACATTAAAAATGTGCTTTGAAATAAAATTCAAAGCACATTTAAATAAAATAATTAGTAGTATCTATAATAAATAAAACTAAATCTTTAAATAACTAGTCTTTAGATAACTTAACCGAACTATTTCCCATTTCAGTGATAAGGTTGGCAAAATAAATTCCTTTTGATAAATCGGAAGCTTGAATGGTAACTTTTGCACCATTCACAACAATTGCAGCCGTAACTTTTTTCCCAAGAATATCAAACAATTGCACCGATTGTACGGGATGTGTGGCTTCTATATTCCATTCATTTTGAGAAGGATTTGGATAGACACTAACTACACTACCACGGTCAAAACCAGTGGTACTAAGCACGGTTCCTTTATTCATTGAAAAATAAATGTTGTCAAAATAAACAATGTTAGAAACTAAATTGGAGGTGGTACCTAGTTTATATTGAAAAAAGGTAGATTTAGTAAACCCTGATCCTTGAAAGAAACTCAAAGGAACATCAACACTTTGCCAAGAACCATGAACTAATGTACCATTACTACCAGTATTGGTCAATTCATAAGGATATTCGAATACTGAACCATTATTTCCAATAACAATAAACCTAATTTGAGTAGATGTCACATCAGCAAAATAATCAAAATGCAACCAATTATAAGCGGATATATCAGTGACACCATTAGTACCTTGACCATATCCAGCCGTAGCAAAATTCATTTTAACAGCTTGATTCACTGCAGAGCTTGGATCCAAATCAGGATAGCCTTCATTACTTCCAAAATTATAATCAGGCATCCAAACATTGGTAAAACCTCCTGTATCACCATAAATACTCAATACTTCAGAGGTTGGCGTTGTAGGAGTCGGAGAAGAATTGGGCAAAATAGCAGCAAAAGAAACGGTATAAGTCTTAGTAACGGTGCCATTTTGAGAAACAACTACTACAGTAGCGTTGCCCGGTAGTGCAGGTGCTTGTGTAATGGTTACTGAGGTAACCAATGGATCATTTGGAGTAGCTGTAATCTGAGGAATTGCAGTGGTTCCCACAATTAGATTATAGGCATAGGATATGGCACTAGAATTAAAACCAGGGATTGTAGTGCCATCCACTTTTAAATCACTTAAAGTCGCATCAGTACCTATTGCTGGAGGTGATTTCCAAAAATACAAATTGTCTAAATAAATGGTTCCACCCGTACCGCCATCAAATTTAAATTGGATAACAGTATTTAAATTTCCTGTTAAACCAGCAACCGGAATGTCCAATGATTGCCAAGAGCCTGCTACACTACTAATCGCATGCGGAACTTCCGTACCCGAACTGATAGCATAAACATTGGGTGATTGATTATTAGTCCATATATCAACATGCAAATATTGAAATCCGGAAATATTTTGAATATTACCAGCCCAATCGGTACCCTGATAATTGAAATTAGCATATTGAAGTGTAGCATTACCAGCTATTTGAACCTCAGTTGCCACTGTAGTTTGTGACCAATTGGGATTGGTGGTAACACCCGTAATAGGTGTGTATGCCGAACCATAAATAGAAATGACGTCAGTAGCATTTCTAACAGGTGGCGTTGGAGCAGCAGTAGTTGGCATTTGTGAATAGCCAACTGAAATGCAGAATATCGAAAGTAATAAAGTAACTTTTCTCATAATGTAATTTGTTTGGATTAATTGTTTAAATATTTTCATAAAATTAAGTGTTAAATGATAATATCATATTTATAAACGTATAAATAAACTATACAATTAAAAAAAAGCCATTTAAATTGAAAATTTTTTCAATTTAAATGGCTTTTTAAGAGGTAAACACCTTGTCATTATCAAGAATAAAAATATAATAAATTAACTGAAAATAAGTTTTTTATTACTCTAACACTACCCCAACCAATTCCTAAAATCAGATACTTTCTCACGGCTTACAATAACCTCATCGTCTTTGTAGCTTATCAATAGTACTTTTAGTCGTGAATTGCTGTAGACTTGAATTTCTTTAATCCCTTTCATTGGAATAATGAACTTTCTAGAAACACGGTAAAAATCATTTGGATCGAGTTCGGTTTCCAATTGTTCTAAGGTATTGTCTAAAAGGTAATCGCGGTTGTCATACGTATGAAGATACGTGCCTTTGTTTTCGCTGTAAAAACACTCTACTTCTTCAATAGGAATCATTTTGAGTTGTTGTCCCATCTTGATAGTGAACCGTTTTTTGTAATTTCTATCAATAGGATTGACCAGCATTTTCTTTATCATTTCAAAGTCCAATGATAAATTTGGAACTGCTATTGTTCTAGCTTTAAATTTGTTTACGGCTGCTTCTAAATCCTCTTCATCAATAGGTTTCAATAGATAATCGATGCTGTTCAGTTTGAAGGCGCGCAAGGCATATTCATCATAGGCTGTAGTGAAAATCACGGCGCTTTTGATGTCGATATTCTCAAATATTTCAAACGACAACCCATCAGACAATTGAATGTCCAAAAATATCAAATCAGGATGCGGATTGTTATGAAACCATTGAATGGATTCTTCTACCGAATGCAACAGCGTGTTGACTTGCAATCCGAGTTTTTCGACCTTTCGTTGCAAAAGGCGTGCTGCTGGTTTTTCGTCTTCTATGATAAGAATGTTCATTTGAAAAGGTTTAAAAGTTTAGAAAGTTTAGTTTGAAAACTAGTATTGAGAAGATTTTTAGCATTAACACTATTTTTTCAATAGTTCTCGATACAATCCCGATTGACATCGGGATCAATCGAAGTGACGGTAGTGTTTGCTATAACGTCACGTTTTTTTTCAGTTATTCAAATTTATTCCTTTTATCCTTTTCCATGTATTCTCTTATTTTGCGTTCTTCCCAACCGCTTCCAAAGAAGATTTCTCTTCCAAAAACAGATAGTCCGTGTGCTACCAATCCTATTCCCCAAAAGAAGGCTGTTGAATATGTATGCAATTGGCTCAACACTTCTGTTGAATTGGTTTCATAGCATCTGTTGAAAATTAGGTATAGATTTACAAATACATAGACAATTAAATGGGTGTAAAAGGCTTTAATGCGTTTTACTCGTTTGTAAGCCATGTAGTATTCTTCGTTTGTAATTCCTGATTCGTTACTTAGGGTTTGGAACATTCGTTCTCTATCTGCTCTTTTCATTTGTTTTTTGTTTAATAATTATTGCCAGTTGTTAGCATTTCTTTTTTCTTCTTCCATGAATTCTTTTAGTTTTCGCTCTTCCCAATTTTTACCCAAAAAAGGGGAATAATTAAAGACTTTCATTCCATGGAAAAGTACACCAACTCCCCATCCCAATAAAGGCCAATAAAACCATAATTCATTAGGGGATGTCAATAGATTCAATACAAGAAAGAATCCGTTGAATATAATGTAGGCGATTAGGTTTCCATAAAACCCTTTGATGGCTTCTACTCTTTTTTTAGCTTGATAGTAGCGATCTTGTTCTGTGTAATTAGGTTCCATTTTATTGCCAAGTTTTACTGTTGTTTTGTCGGTCTAAAATCTCTTTTATTTTACGTTCTTCCCAATTCGAACTGTACCCAAATACTTTAAAGGCATGCATGATTACGCCAAACCCCCAACCCGCAGCAGAAAACCAAAACCATTGAAATTGCGGGGAGTATTTTAAATTAATAAGTATTAAAATAGGAATAATACAACAATAGGAAATAAGATTGCCGTAGAAGCCCTTAAGTTCTTCCACTCGTTTTTTAGCTCGGTAATAGGCTGTATTTTCATTATAGTCTGTCGTGGGTTCCATTAGGGTAATTTGTTTAGTTAATAGTGGTAAATGCACCGAAAATACCGAATTTGTCGCGTCAATTAACACTTTCCTTTTTGTTAATATAGCATAACGACTGACAATATTTTGAAGCCCAACCCCTCTCCTATCTTGCAAGACTTCTTTCTTTTGCAAATCGTTTTGGACCACCAAACAATTGTCTTTGATAAAAATTTTAATATGTAATGGTTTTTGTTCACTAACGATATTGTGCTTGATACAATTCTCCAATAACAATTGTAAGGATAACGGTACCACTTTAGCTTCTGAATGATCAAAATCAACTGGATGTTCAAAAGTGATACTATTCTCAAAGCGCATTTTCAAAAGGTTCATATAGGTCTTCGCAAAAGCCAATTCCTCCTGAACAGTAACCAATTCTTTGTCTTTTTGCTCTAAAACATAACGATAAATTTTAGACAAAGAGGTCGTAAACTTCTGGGCATTATCCGGATTTTCTTCTATCAACGAACTCAATACATTCAAACTGTTAAATAAGAAATGTGGATCAATTTGATTCTTTAAACTTTCAAACTTAGCATTGGCAGTGCCTGCAATAATCTTTTGCTCCTTAACTTTATTTTCATTGTACGATTTATAAAAATGAAAAGCATAAAAGGAAACTGAAATAAAAAGCGTTATGAGTATAGAAATAATATAATAATCTGGCTTTTCCGAAGCTAAATAATCAAAAAATGACTTTCTATTAACAATAACTTCCTCAAAAATGCGCAACAAAAAAATCACAAATAAGGAAACGAAAAAAGAGCCTATAAAACCAAAAAATAATCGTTTCTTAGAAAATCTATCATTGCCAAATACCTTATCCAAATAATAAAATATAAAGGAATTGGCATATGAAAGTGAAAAAGTATAAAGTACAACATAGCCAAATCGAACTAGTAATTCACTATTGATTTGTATTTTATTACCATATAAAACATTCAAAGTAAGGATGACTAGAAACAGTATAAGACTCAATAGTAAATTACGAGGAAGCTCTTTTAGGAATCGATTCATTGTACTTTAATTTATCTTTTATTTTCCGCAATTTTGCAACGTCATTTGCGCACGCTCCAATCCCCAAGAAGGTGAAAATGGACTCTCTGGTTTAAATTTAGCAAATAAATCAATCGATTTTTGTACTTGTCCACACAATAATTTTACATCAGCTCCCGTCCATTTTGCACCACCAATTTCAAATTCCGCTTTGCAGAATACTACTCTCGGATTCTCAGGCGCCAACAAACTGGCTTTCATATAAATTTCAGAAATTTTTGGAGATAGCGTCATGCCATAAGTCATCGGATCAGAAGCCAACAATGCTGTTTTGGCCATTGCTTGAACGACTAGCAATTCTACATTATTGGGTGTTTTAGCCAATTCAATATCCAATGCCGCATTGGCCTTAGCCAATAAGGAAGTAATTTTCTCTTTATTCGCAGGCTTAAATGCTTCTGTGGTATTAATCAAAGCCACATAATAATTGGGTAGCCAACTGTCCTTATCCGCCGAAGCAATTCGTTCAAAAATAGCAGAAGCCTCTGTACTTTTCCCTTCTTTCCAAAGCCCTAAAGCTTTTTCCATTCCTTTGTCAAATTGTGTCTGAGCAGATAATATACTGCAAATAAATAATGTAAATACGGTGATAATTCTTGTCATGATTTCTTTTTTTAATTGTTTTTGTTTCGTACTATGGTTTGTATTATAATGTAAAAATACTATGATTTTAAATGGATATATAATTTATGTTACTGAATTGTTGATTTTTGAGGATGAATCGAGCCCAAACAATGCACTAAATTGTCGCTCTCCACTATTCTCTATTCTCTATTTTCTATTCTCTAGCCACTACAGATTCTTCAATTGATTATCTTTCTTATCCGCACTAATGGTCCAAAAGAAACCTACAAAAAAGAAACGATCTGCCGTAGGGGTAATAGCTCTTCTATTGTAGTATCCTGTAACATCCGGAGCTGTGGCATATTCATATCCATAGATGTTTTGTGTCCCTAGCAAGTTCGATATCGAGAAATACAATATCTTTTGAGACGTTAATAAATAAGCCCAGCTCATACTCAAACTGTTATAATTTTTAGTCTTACCATTCATAAAGGTAGTTGCATTCGGATTGTTATATGGTCTACCGGTAGTAAAGCTATTCGTCAGACTGATTTGCGATTTCCAACTCTCCACCCAGTATTTACCAACAATCGATAAGCTATTATCCGCTACAAAACTCGGAGTCACTTCTGCCATATAATTTTTATAATCTCGCTTAGTATCGATATACGAATAAGAAATCCAATATTCAAAATTCTTAACGGAATTGCCATCCCTCCAAAATACATCCACTCCTTTAGCATAGCCCTTACCACTATTCGTATAAATACTATTATAGATTGGTGTAGGAGTATCGTATTTTACTAAACTAGAGTAGTCTTTAAAGTAAACTTCCGTTCGAAAGGTTTGTTTGTCTTTGCTGAATTGGTAATTCAAAATATAATGATTCGCCTTTTCACTACTTAAATAATCGGCATATTTCAAATAATCTTGCTTAGGAGCTTCCGTAAATTTACCATACGCTAAGGAAAACTGACCGTTTTTACTTACTTTATAGGCTAAGGATAGTCTGGGAGCGACTGCTGTTTCCTTTAAAAAATCATTATGAGAAGCCCTTACCCCTATTTTAGCGGCAAACTTTTTAGAAAAGAAAATATCAGCTTCACTGTACACTGCAGCAATACCGGAAGTATAACCACTTTTAAAATAAATTCCCGACAGAACGTCTGCTGTGCCATCAAAAGATTCATTGAATTTAGTAATAAAATAATCACCCCCAAACGACAATTTGATGCGATCAGTAAATGACTTTCTAAACTTTAATTTCAAATGAGAAGAATGTTCAGCATTAAGCACTTGGTCCAAATTCAAACCAATATTATTTTGACTATAACCATAGCTCAAACCTGTGGTCAATTGCCAACCTTCACCAAAAGTTCCTTTATAAGAAGAATTCAAATAAAAATTGTTATTGTTCAAATCTACTCTGGTAGTATAAGGTGGATTAATACTTTCCTGATTAATATCAAATTGGGAAGCGTCAAAGGCGGCATACAACTTGAACATTCCATTAGTGAATTGATGACGAAAAACAGCTTCTCCCGATAATGATTGATAAGGTTTATTCCAAACTACATTATGAGGAACTAACTTTTGATAGGGTTCTAAATTGACATAAGCCGTATTGACACTCAAAGAATTTTTACCCCAAACTTGTGTATGAGCCAATCCCAATCCTACGGTCATCAATGAAATATCCGTCTTTTCTTTGGTTTCCTCTTCTTTAGTATTCAACAACAAAACACTCGATAAGGCTTCACCATACTCAGCAGAATAACCCCCAGTAGAAAAAGACATCCCACTAAATAAAAAGGGCGAAAATCGTCCTCGTGTTGGTAAATTCTGGGTCGAAGCACCATACGGCTGTGCCACTCGTATACCATCAATATAAGTCTGTGTTTCGTCGGCTTCACCCCCTCGTACAAACAATCGCCCATCTTCTCCCACCGTTTGTGTACCAGGTAAAGTTTGCAAAGCGGCCACGATATTCGCATTAGAACCTGCCGTAGTCACAATGTCTAAAGGCTTCAAAACCGAAACCCTGGCTTTCTCCCCAGCATCAAAGGTTCCAGCAGTAATGACCACGGTATCTAATGTATTCATACTCTCCTTTAACTTAATAGTTCTACCGTCGAAATTCTCAACAGTAAAAGGCAATTTAATGGTTTCATAGGAAAGAAAACTCACGACTAATATTTTGCTTCCTTTTTCAGAAGTTTCAAATATAAAGACACCCTTTTCATCAGTGGAGGCACCATCATAAGTGCCTTCTATATAAACATTAGCCCCCACAATGGGATGATTTTTTTCATCAACAACTTTGCCCGAAACTTTGGTTTGAGAAACGCCAATCGTAGCCATTAGTAATAGTAAAAAAGTAATCGTAGTCTTCATTTTGTTCTTTTTGGTGAGGCAAAGGTGCAATAAGCTATAATGATATAAAATTTTTGTTTACCGAAATGTTAATATTTTAGGATGAATT
The DNA here is from genome assembly GCA_903879645.1 of uncultured Bacteroidota bacterium. Taxonomy (GTDB): domain Bacteria; phylum Bacteroidota; class Bacteroidia; order Flavobacteriales; family Flavobacteriaceae; genus Flavobacterium. The sequence continues at coordinate 7,695 of CAIRMK010000158.1, read as the reverse complement.
GAAAAATGATTAAAAAAAGTTTAACAATCGATTTAAAAAAAATTTAGTAATATTGCATAACCAAAAAATAAAAACATATTATGAAATTCAACAAATCAATTTTAGCTGTTATCGCATTTTTTGCTTTTAGTTCAATATTTGCACAATCAGCTACGGACAAATGGACACAGTTAAATAATTTCAAAGAATTATTAACTAAAACCTTCCAACCTGCTGAGCAAGGAAATTTTAAACCTATAAAAACATCTTCTGAACAATTGGTGATAGCAATTGATGCTTTAAGTCAAAATACACCTGAGGAATTTAAAAGTCCAAAAATTAATGAAGCTAGTATTGTTTTAAAAAGAAAAGCAAAAGCATTGCATGAATTAGTAATCAAAAATGCCCCTGATGCTGAAATCATGAGAGCTTTTCAAGATGTTCACGATGTCGCTCAAAAATTATTAAGTTTTTGTCAACCCGCAAAAAAATAAAAAAAAACCTAGCTTTTAGCTAGGTTTTTTTTTGCACTTCAAATTCCGTTTGGATTCTTACCTTTGCAAAAAAAAGACCAAATGTCAAATATATATTTAGGATACCACTTTACCATTGAACCAAAAGATCTAGGTTCAGAAATACTTATAGCAGAACTAGGAGAAAAACCATTTGAAAGCTTTATTGAAACCGATTTAGGAATTGTAGCCTACATTCAAAAAGACTTATGGAACAAAGAGGTTCTAGAAGATATTTACATCCTGAATTCGCCAGAATTTACAATTTCATACCATATCGAAGAAATAGACCAAGTCAACTGGAACGAAGAATGGGAAAAGAATTTCGAACCCATTGACGTCGATGGAAAATGCCACGTTCGCGCCCCTTTTCATCCTAAAACTGAGGCTGAATTTGATATTATAATCGAACCCAAAATGAGTTTTGGCACCGGCCATCACGAAACAACGCACATGATGATTCAGCACCTGTTAGAAATGGAAGTAACCGGAATGAAAACACTTGACATGGGTTGCGGTACCGCCATCTTAGCTATCCTTGCCGAAATGAAAGGCGCTCAACCTATCGATGCTATCGATATTGACAATTGGTGCTATTTGAACTCGATTGAAAATGCCGAACGCAACAATTGCCACCAAATAACAGTGTATGAAGGAGAAGCCGCTTTGTTAAAAGACAAACACTACGATTTAATTATCGCAAACATCAACAGAAATATATTGTTAAATGATATGCAAGCCTATGTCGATTGTTTAAATAAAGGTGGTATCCTATTGTTAAGTGGTTTTTACAACGAAGACATTCCTTTTATTGATGCTTCGTGCACCGAAAAAGGCCTGACTTATGTTAAAAAATTGGAAAGAAACAATTGGGTTTCATTGAAATATGTAAATTAGCAGTACGAATTTTATTTACACAAGAGTATGAGTACGATTGAAAAAGTGCAAGAAGAGGTTGCTGTAGAAGAACAAATTGGAATCAATAATGAAATAGTGCTGTACAATGATGATGTAAATACTTTTGATCATGTCATTGACACCTTGATAAAAGTGTGCAAGCACACAGCTGAACAAGCCGAACAATGTGCCATTTTAGTGCACTACAAAGGAAAATGCACGGTAAAAACAGGTCATTTTGACGAGTTAAAACCACAATGCACCCAATTATTAGAAGCCGGATTGAGTGCAGAGATAATCTAAATCACAAATGGAACAATACGGAACCATTTTACTTTTTGCCATTCCATTTTTTCTGGTTTTAATCGTAACAGAAAAAATATACGGCTACTATAATGGCATCAATCACGCTCCTATTATCGATAGTGTAGCAAGCATTAGTTCCGGAATTACCAATTCACTCAAAGATGTTTTAGGGCTAAGTATCGTAATTCTATCCTATTCCTGGATGGTGTCTAATCTAGCGCTCTTTCACCAAGAAGCAACCGTTCTTACGTACGGCATTGCATTCATTATCATTGACTTTTATGGGTATTGGACACATCGCTGGGCGCATCAAATCAATTTGTTCTGGAACAAACACGCCATACATCATAGCAGCGAAGAATTCAACTTATCCTGTGCTTTGCGCCAACCTATCTCCAATTTCTTAAATTTATTTTCCTTCCTACTACTCCCAGCCGCACTATTGGGGGTTCCAAAAGAAATCATTACCATCATTTTGCCCATCCATTTATTCCTGCAATTTTGGTACCATACGCGCTACATCAACAAACTTGGTTTTTTAGAATACATTCTGGTGACGCCATCTCACCATCGCGTGCACCATGCCATAAACCCCGAGTATATTGACAAAAATCACTCCCAGATATTTATCATTTGGGACAAACTCTTTGGCACCTTTCAAGCGGAATTAGAAACCGTCCCTCCCGTTTACGGAATTACACGCCCAGCACAAACATGGAACCCCATCAAAATAAACTTCCAACATTTGTGGTTGATGATGACTGATGCCTATCGTGCCGACAATTGGAAAGACAAATTGACTATATGGTTCCAACCGACAGGTTGGAGACCCCCAGGATTTGAAGAAAAATATCCAATACCTAAAATTGAAAACGTCTATGACTTTGAAAAATATGGAACTGCTAATTCCAATACTTTAATATATTGGTCAATGACGCAAATGTTTGCTACCTTATTCATTGTGAGTTATCTTTTTGGCAGTATTGCCAAAATAGGAACTCCAGCAATATTTATCTACGGAGCCTTTATTTTTATATCCATTTACAGCTATTCCGAATTAATGGATAAAAACAAACAATCACTGACTTGGGAAGTAATACGATGCCTTTTCGGCCTCGGAATAATATTTTACTATGGGGATTGGTTCGGATTAAATACCATCATTCCCTTCGGAACCTATTTGATAATAGCCTACTTAATTCTCTCCGTGGTAATGAATAGCTACCTAATCCGAAATAATTTTGGCACAAAAAAGCAACTCAACACAAGCAACCATTAAAAAAAACTTTGCGCAACATTGTGCCAAACTTCGTGTAACTTTGTGCTCCCAAAACTAGACCCGACATGCAACCAACCAATGGAGCGCAGCGAAATAAACTTGAAACTTGAAACTACCTCAATGAAAACCACCCCTCTCCAAAAAACATACCTCGTCATCAGCTTACTTTTCCTCATGCTAACAGCAGTAGGACAAACCACTATCACAGGATACTTAAAACCCCTATTAATACCCTTCCTATTCTTTGCAGTCATTAAATCAGAAGAATTCCCAACTAAAAAATGGCTGCTTCTAGCCCTATTGTTTTCTTGGATGGGAGATATTATCTTGATTTTTGCAGAGAAAAGCGAATTATTTTTTATCTTCGGATTACTAGCCTTTTTATTCGCGCACCTACTATTTATAGTGCTATTCATCAATCAAGAAGCAGTAGTAAAACACAAACAACAAAATTATTATTGGCTGGGATTCGGATTAGTTTTGTTATACCTATTTGGGATGCTCTCCATTTTACTACCCAAACTAGGTAGTTTACAAATCCCAGTAGGCATCTATGCCATGACCATTTCATTAATGCTCATCGAAACCATCAAAGGCTATTGCAACTGGCAACAAAAATCAAAAGTACTAATCCTAATCGGAGCCATTTTCTTTGTGCTTTCAGATAGTGTATTGGCTCTTAATAAATTTTATTATGCTTTTTCTGGAGCCTCTTTCCTAATTATGAGCACTTATTTATTAGCGCAATTTCTTATTGTTAAAGGAGTACTAGATATCAACAAAAAATAGCACCTTCAAAGTAGAAGAATGCTATTTTCAATTTTAAAGAGTAATTTAGATAAGTTTAGCTCATTTTCCCAAGAGCACAACTCACAAACGATTTAGCTTTGCTGCCAAGCGTATTAACTTCGCCTTCAACGGGATAACCATTTTCATTTAATACTTCCATGACAACAAATAAATCTAAGTCATCTTTGTAACTAAAAGAAACGGAGTCTTCATCAACATCAACTTTTATATTAGTTATGTTATCCAATTCGCTTAACTTTTTAGTAATAGTTTTAGCGCAACCACCACATTTTAAATTCTGAATGATAACTTTAGTATTCATAATTATATTTTTATACACAAAGTTAAAACGAATTTAATCGCTGCACTGTAACAAATGTCACTCAACCCTAAATTAATGCGGTAATTTATCTTTTACATAGCCGTAAATATAAGTCCCGAACAAAGCGCCAAAAAGAACAAAACTCACACTCATAAATCCAGAACCTATCAAAATAAAGATGGGACCCGGACACGAACCTACAAGCGCCCAGCCTAATCCAAAGAGTAAACCGCCAATCCAATAACGAAAAGTACCGCGCTCCTTGTCTAAAATTTCAATGGGCAATCCTTTGATGTCTTTCAGTTGCTTTCTTTTAATAAGCTGAATACCCATAACTCCGGTAGCAATGGCAGTCATAATGATGCCATACATGTGAAACGAATCAAATTGAAACATCTCATAAATGCGATACCACGAAACAGCTTCCGACTTGGTTAAAACAACCCCGAAAACAAAACCTACCAATAAATATTTAATTAAATTCATACGTGTCCTTTTAGAAAATTAAGGGGAAAATTAAATTAACCATGATCAAACCTCCAATAAAAAAACCGATGACGGCTTTCAAAGAAGGGGATTGAAAATTACTCAAACCCGAAATAGCATGCCCCGAAGTACACCCCCCAGCATAACGAGAACCAAATCCTATTAAAAATCCTCCGAGAATAAGAAACAGCATCTTTTGAAGCGAATGAAAAACACCAGCACCAAAAATTGCATCCGGAAGTAACTTCCCATTAGGAGCATCAATGCCAATCTTTTGTAATTTTTGAATAGTCTCAGGGTTAATACTCACATTAGAAGCTGCACTCAAAAAATGAGTAGCAAAATAACCTCCCAACATCGCACCCGCAACAACCACTAAATTCCAGCGTTGCGATTTCCAATCCCAATCAAAAAACGAGACTTTCTTACCAGCTCCCATAAAGGAACAGATACTTCTCAAATTAGTCGACATCCCAAAGGTTCTTCCAAAATAAAGTAAAGTAAGCATCACTAATCCTATAAGAAAACCGGAAATAGACCAATGCCAAGTAGAGGTTATAAAATCCATAGACTATTTTTTTTTGCAAAAATAAAGATAGTGGTTTGATATTTGATTATAAATTAACATATTTGAATAAAATTATCCCATTTAGAAAAATGAAAAAGTATAGTTTCCTTGTATTGATAATAACATTAGCGTTTTTTACGGCATGTGGTAGTATTAAATCGACTATCCAAAATATTGATAATACGGCTATTAAACCAACCATAAAAAACGACCAATTCGTTTTAACCGAGTATGCTACTGATAGCAGATATGGCTATGATAAAGATTACCCCATCAATTTAGGGTTTGAAAGTGAAAAGTATTCGCCTAAAAATATTGCCTTGTTCTTCAATGCTTTAACAGGTCCCAAAGGTGAAAAAATCAGTTATGATAAAGTAGATACTTGTTGCCCATTTCCCACCAAGAAAAGTGTTATGGGAGCCGGAACCTTAGACATCTATAATGTGATGTTGGAAGGATCTGACAAAAGAATCGTACTGTACATCAATATTTTCGAAAGAAGTAAAGTAGTGTGTCCTAAAGGATTCTCCATAAAGAAATCAGAATAAAGGAATTATTTTTAACCTATAGAAAAACCTTCTAAGACATTTCTTAGAAGGTTTTTTCTTAGTATCTTTGCACCACAAAATTTATATCCGATGAATTTAAAAAATATCCCACAAATCAAACATACTGATAGTGGTAACTTCTTTCTTCTAGCCGGTCCTTGCGCCATTGAAGGTGAAGAAATGGCAATGAGAATTGCAGAAAAATTAATATCTATCACCGATAAGCTTCAAATCCCATACGTTTTTAAAGGGTCATTCAAAAAAGCCAATCGCTCTCGAATCGATAGCTTTTCCGGAATCGGTGATGAAAAAGCCTTGAAAATTCTTCGTAAAGTGTCGGAAACGTTCCACGTACCCACAGTAACCGACATTCATACCAATGAAGATGCCGCTATGGCAGCAGAATATGTAGATGTGCTTCAAATCCCTGCTTTTCTTGTAAGACAAACGGACTTGGTAGTGGCTGCAGCCAATACTGGTAAAACAGTCAACCTGAAAAAAGGACAATTCATGAGCCCTGAAAGCATGAAACATGCCGTACAAAAAGTATTGGATTGCCATAACGAAAACGTAATGGTGACCGATAGAGGTACAATGTTTGGCTATCAAGATATGATTGTAGACTACAGAGGAATTCCTACGATGCAACAATATGCTACGACCGTGCTTGATATAACCCATTCCCTACAACAACCCAATCAAACTACTGGAGTAACAGGTGGAAGACCCGACATGATTGAAACAATCGCTAAAGCGGGAATTGCAGTAGGTGTGGATGGAATCTTCATTGAAACGCATTTCGACCCAGCGCATGCCAAAAGTGATGGTGCCAACATGTTGCATTTGGACTATTTTGAAGATTTAATGACCAAATTAGTAGCCATCAGAAAAACGGTAAATCAATTTTAAAATAAGCAGAATCACAATGAAAAAATTAGTAGTACTTCTTGCTGCGTTAGCCTTCACTTCAATATACGCACAAGATCAACAAATGCCAAAACAAATAAAATACACGGCGCACAATAAAGGAAAGGTTTACTTTTTTTGGGGAGGTAATAGAGATAGTTATACCAAATCGGACATCCATTTTAAGGGAGATAATTATGATTTTACAGTGTCCAATGCTATTGCCGATGACAAACCAAAAGGCTGGCATGTTGATTATATCAATCCTAGTAGAATGACAATTCCTCAAACCAACTTTAGAATAGGGTATTTCATCAACGATCATTATAACATATCAATTGGTTTAGAACACATGAAATATGTAATGCGTCAAGACCAAATAGCCAATGTGACTGGAAATGTCAACCTGCCATCTACTGATGCAGGATCGATGTATAATGGTACTTACAACAATACACCAGTAAACTTTTATAACAATTATATTGATTATGACCACGGAACACCGTTCCCGTTTCTAACTTTTGAACACACCGATGGTCTAAATTACGTTAATACTGAAATTTCTAGAGTAGATGATTTTTCTAAAATTTTCGGAATCACAAATACCGATGTTTTTCAAGTGAATCTAACAGAAGGTGTTGGTGGCGGTTTTTTATATCCTAAAACCAATGCGCAAATATTAGGCTACAAAAGACATGATTCTTTTCATGTTTCAGGCTATGGTGTTTCTGCCAAAGTGGGTCTAAATCTGACGTTTTTCAAACATTATTTTATTCAAGGGGAATTAAAAGGTGGGTATATTAATATGCCCGATATCAGAACTACAGCAATTACAAACGATACCGCAAGTCAACATTTCATGTTCTTGGAAAGAGTCGTTTCCTTTGGAGGAATATTTATACTTTAAAGAAGTAATTAGCATATAATAATTAAACCGTCTCAAATCAATGAGACGGTTTTTTTATTTAATTGTATTTATATCAAACAAATACATTAACGAAGCCATAGTAGCAGCACCAAGCTCCAGTTCTCTTTTATTGACAGCATCAAACTTATCATTGGCAGCATGATGGTAATCAAAATAACGTTGCGAATCAGGATGC
>CAIRMK010000157.1 GCA_903879645.1 uncultured Bacteroidota bacterium | reverse complement strand
GTTTTGTTGGAGGTGTTGGGTTAATTGTGGCTTCGAGATCCAAGTAACGGTGGCTTCGAGAGCCTCAGCCACCGTTACTTTCGAGAACTCAATGTGACACCTCAGGCAACGGTTCTTACGTTTACGATAGCAACATTTTCGGTGGCTGAGGCTCTCGAAGCCACCGAAAATGTTGCTATCAAAGCCACCGAAAGTTTACTCATCGTCATCCTCATAATCTTCATCGTCGTAATCTTCATCGTCTTCGTCATAATCTTCTTCATTAAATTCGGCAGGAAATCCAGCGGCTTCCATCATTTTGCCTTTATAGTATTCTTGCTTGTCGTAATCACTAATCCTAGCGTACAATCTAGACAGATTAAGGTATAACGTAACGAGCAGTTTGGAATCGCTATCGCTAACTGATAATGCTTTTTCTACATTCGCAATGGCTTCTGCAATATTGCCATTCTCGTTGTAAGAAATAGCCGCAAGATTGTTGTAAACAACATCCATTTTTGGATTGGTTTTTAATGCTTCGGTATAATGGTGCAAAGCTCTATAGATATCGCCTTTCATGTGATAATATTGTCCCATATTATAGTTTGCATGATCGTGTTTAGGGTCAATCTTTAAAACCATTTGAAAATAGAAAGTGGCTTCTTCTAATTTTCCCATTATAGCTAATGCTCTACCGGTATTGCACCACAACCAACAACTCTCAAGGCATATTTCTCTAGCAGCAATTTCATAGTTTTTAGCGGCATTGGTATGGTCGTTCTCTTTATCATAGAAACCCGCAAGTTTGGAGAAAATTTCGGTATCACAAGCACCCTCACATTCTTCTATAAACAATTCATAATACTTGATGGCATTTTTCAAATCTTTCCTTTTTTCATAAGCTTCTGCAATTTCTTCAAGCACATAAGATTTATTATCCGTTTCCTCTAGTTTTATTAATCTTGTTTCCATTGCTTTATCTGGTTGTCCAGTCTCTTCGTAAGCATGAGTTAAAAGCATTAGGGTATCCGATCTACAATCTACAGATTTGGTAAGTGGCAAGTACTTTTCGCAATAGTCTACCATAATTTGGTAATCTTCAATCCCACGGAGCGCGAGCATTGCCCATGCATAAATAAAGTCGGTTTCGTCGGGATGTTCTTCTGCAAAAGCTAAAATTTGATTTGCTTTATCTAATGGCGCAAGGTCTTTATTGCGACAAACTGGTTCTAAATACTCTGGAAGATAATTATTCATAGTAGTTGTTTTTTAGAAATATAAAATTATAAAAAAAATAAATTACTATTATCATTAATTTAAAGAAATTTAATAAATAACAATTAAAAAACGAAATAAAAAAGAAATCATTAAGAATAATTTGACAAAATGATGCTTTTTGATGCGAAATACATACTTGAAAATAATAAAGCAGCATCATTGCTTTAGAGAGGCAAATAACGGTGGAGAACCGATGCCTTCGAGAACCAAGTAACGGTGGCTTCGAGAGCATTTCGAGAGCCTCAATGTGACACCTCAGGCACCGTTACTTTCGAGAACTCAATGTGGCTTTGAGAGCCTCAGTCCCCTATTTATCTTCAATTTTATAATCTACAAAAGAATAGCTACTATCCTTAAGTCCCATTAATTCTACTGATTTAAACTTTACGTTTCCATCAGACACGTCATAGGTGTAGACATCGGTTAAGCCGTCGTAATTATGTAATTCATAATAATTGCCGTTTTCAACCCACCATTTTCCATTTTCGGTTATCTGTTTGACTTTTCCGTTTTTGTCAATAACAATAAACAACAAAGTGCTAGTTCCGTCCTCAAACCGACAGGAAACCCAATATTTGGTAAGTCCTTTGGCTTGTTGTCCGACTTCTGAACCTCTCCAACAACCCACTAACTTTGGGTCAGTTGGTTTATGTTCCATTTTAGTAGCGGTTTGACTGTATCCAAGAGTAACTAATAATAATAATCCTAAAGTAAAAATGTAGCTTTTCATGATAGTATGTATTAATATTCATCTCAAACTTAGCAAAAATCTCTGAAAGAAAAAAATATTTTAGAGAATAAAACCCTATTTATTAGAATTTTAGAGTTTGTGAGGAGGTTAAATTAATTAAAAAAAGGAATTATTTTGAGGCTCGATTTTGTTTTAAACTACACTTGCTAAAAAACTGATAGTTATTCATTAAACAAAAAATATAAAATTAATTTTTAAATAAATTTGCAAACATAAAAAGTGTTTATATATTTGCAGCCTCGTTAAGCGAATGGGGAGATACTCAAGCGGCCAACGAGGGCAGACTGTAAATCTGCTGACTACGTCTTCGTAGGTTCGAATCCTACTCTCCCCACAAATTAAAAATCTCAAGAGCAATCTTGAGGTTTTTTTTATGCTTTATATTGATTGAATATTAATCTGGAATTAACTTTACTCTAAATTAAATTATCTATTTTTGCGACTCTCTTTTACAGAAAATAACGATGCCTAAAAAGACTCAAAAATATTTATATTTTATTATTCTACTATCCTTATTTATATCTCAAAAAACATTCTCTCAATGTTTTACGATTCAAAGTATATTAGTAGATGCCTGCTCACCTAACCTTCCTTCTAATGAAGAAGGGTTTAATGAAATGGTTCGTTTTCAAGTAGGAGCTACAAGTTTAAATGTAAGCGCATTGACAGTAACATGGCCAAATGGATTTAACCCTTGGCTTGGAATTATTCAAAATGCAACAACAGCCGCCAAAGTAGCAGCCTTAAATGCAGATATTGCCTCTGCTGGTGCTTGTGGTCAGATTCTGGAACCTACAGGTGGTGTTTTACCCGCCAATGCAACAGTTATATTAGTAACTAGCTTTAATTTAAATACAGCTTTTAACTCCTTTGCCTCGCTTACTGGAACTATCTATATGATATTCCAAAACAACCCAAGTACCACCGGAGGTAATTTTGCTAATTATAGTGTAACACCCGGTATTAGAACACTTGTAATGTCTTTTGGAGGAGCTTGTTCGGAAACAGTAAGTTATGAGAAAAGTTTATTGATAAATTCATTAGGGGCTTATGGAGGAACAGTTGCTCAAAATGATGGTGCAACAGTTAATTATACTCCGGCGGGAGTTCCTTCTTATGTTAATACTGGTTGCAATGCTCCTATCCCTCCATTTATAGTAAATGCAGGAAACCCTTTAACTGCTTGTAAAGGAAGTACAATTAGCTTACTTGGAACGGCGCAAAATCAAGACACGCTTATGTGGAGTGCATCTAGTGGAACCTTTTCAAATCCTACTAGCCTTTCAACCAATTATACTATTGATCCAAATGCAGCTGGTACTTCTATTACACTTACACTTACCGGTACAAAAACAAGTGCTACAGGTTGTGTTATAACTAGAACATCCACCGTAATAATAACGTTTACCATAACTAATCCACCAACAGTTACATCACCTGTAAGTTACTGCCCTAATGCTGTAGCAGTACCATTATCTGCCACTGCTTCTGCCGGTGGAACACTAAATTGGTACGGAACAAATGCAACAGGAGGCACTGCCTCTGCCACACCACCTACTCCATCTACAACTACTGCAGGAACGACAACTTATTATGTAAGTCAAACCATAGCTGGTTGCGAAAGTGTGAGGGTTCCAATTGTTGTTAATGTTAACTTCAGTGGAGCTTCATTAGGGTTGTTTTGTAATTTAGCAAGCCCTAATACAACTCCAACATCAATGAATTTTGATTTTAGTAATGTGGGGCAAACTACTTTTTCATATTCCTATTCTATTGCTGGAGGGCCGCCCATTACAGGAACATGGACTGCTCCATCGAATTATACCGTTACTGGATTATCCCCAGGAACATCTATTACATTTACCTTATCTGCCAATGGCGTTTCGTGTGTTGCTCCAATGACTGTAACGTGTAATACGGCATGTGCTACAATTACTACTCCAAATTTTCCTGCTATTGCCTCGATATGTGTAGGAGGGGCTGTACCAGCGCTAACAAATACATCTCCTAATGGAGTTACTGGAACATGGTCACCAGCTACTATCAATAGTGCTGCGGCAGGAACAACGCCATATACTTTTACACCAGATCCAATTCTTTTCCCTTGTGCCAACACACAAATACTAAATGTAACGATAACAAACCCTATTACTCCTGCATTCAATCCTCTCGGACCTTATTGCCAAAATGGGGTACCTGCCAATTTGCCAACAACGTCAAGTAATGGATTCACAGGTACATGGTCGCCAGCAACTATTGCTACAACCACCGTTGGAACTCAAACGTATACTTTTACACCAACTGCTGGCCAATGTGCTACAGCAACGACAATGAGTGTAACCGTCACTGCTCCCACAACACCAACTTTTACCGCTTTAGGACCCTATTGTCAGAATGCCGTACCTGCCAATTTACCAGCAACTTCTAGTAATGGATTTACAGGTACTTGGTCACCAGCATCTATTTCTACAACCACCGTTGGAACACAAACCTATACTTTTACGCCAACGGCAGGGCAATGTGCTACTACAGCAACAATGAGTGTAACTATAAATGCACCAACGGTTCCAACATTTACGGCTTTAGGACCCTATTGTCAAAATGCAGTTCCTGCCAATCTACCAACAACATCCACAAATGGGTTTATTGGAACTTGGTCTCCAGCTACAATAGCAACGACAACAGTAGGAACTCAAGTATATACTTTTACACCAAATGCTGGGCAATGTGCTACAATGGCGACAATGAATATAACGATTATTGCTCCAACAGTTCCAACATTTACTGCGGTAGGACCCTATTGTCAAAATATAATTCCTGCTAATTTACCCAATTCATCTATCAATGGAATTACGGGTACTTGGTCACCCAGCTCCATTTCAACTACTTTAGTTGGAACACATACCTATACTTTTACACCCACTGCAGGCTTATGTGCAACAACAGTTACAATGAATGTAACTACTACCGCACCTACACCGCCAACTTTTACTGCTTTAGGACCTTATTGCCAAAATACAGCTCCAAGTAGTTTACCGCTCACTTCCAATAACGGATTTACAGGCACCTGGTCGCCAGCAACTATTGCAACGACAACTATTGGTACACAAACCTATACTTTCACCCCTACTGCTGGGCAGTGTGCGGCAGTAACAACAATGAATGTTACTGTTACTACTCCTATAATACCTACTTTTATTGCTTTAGGTCCATATTGTCAAAATGCCGTGCCTGCTGCTTTACCAACAACTTCAAGTAATGGATTTACAGGAACATGGTCACCAGCAACTATTTCAACAACCACTGTTGGAACACAAACCTATACTTTTACTCCAACAGTTGGGCAGTGTGCTGCAGCAACTACAATGAATATTACAATTACAGCTCCAATAATTCCAACTTTTACAGCTTTAGGACCTTATTGTCAGAATGCTGTTGCTACTACTTTACCTACTACTTCAAGTAATGGATTTACAGGTACTTGGTCGCCAGCAACTATCGCTACAACAACAGTAGGAACACAAATCTATACTTTTACTCCAACGCTTGGGCAATGTGCTACAGTAACTACAATGAACATAACTGTTACTGCACCAGCCTCACCAACTTTTAACGCTATTGGACCATTTTGTCAGAATTCAATACCAAGTAATTTGCCATCTACTTCAACTAATGGATTTATAGGAACTTGGTCACCAGCAACTATTTCAACTGCCACAATTGGAATTCAAACGTATACTTTTACACCTAATGCAGGGCAGTGTGCTTTACCTTCAACTAGTATACAGATCACTACAATCTCTGCTCCAGTCATCACAGCGCCTACAGACTATATCGTTTGTGACGACAACAATGATGGAGTTTCTTGTTTGTTTACATTAGGGACAAAAGACTCAGAGATTTCTACCCAACCAGGAATTCAAATCACATACCATTTAACCCTAACCGATTCTCAAACAGGAGCTAATCCTATTCCTAAAAACGTACCGTATTGTAATATC
>CAIRMK010000156.1 GCA_903879645.1 uncultured Bacteroidota bacterium | reverse complement strand
CTTTTTCTTCTAAGTCTTCTTTAACAACTTCAGATTTTATTTGCTCATAATTGTCGCCATAAAATTTTAAAATAGCCAATGCTTCATATAATTTTTGAGTTTCATGATACAATTGATCTACTTCCGATTTGTTTTTTAGCTTTAAAACTCGGTGTGCAATGCTGATTAATTCGGCTTCCAATCTTTTTTTCATAACTTTTGAAATTATAATGTAAAACGCTTATCTTTTTTAATACTTTTTTTCATTTCATTTTATTTTTGCCAAAGGGAAGAAATTACCGTTACTTACAATGTTATTATTTTTGCAAATAAGTGTTCCTGAATCTTCGATTTGATAAATATTTTCTACATTTGAATCGAAGTAAATGTAAAAAATATTTATGTCGGTTTGTTTCGATACAAAGTAATAAAAACAAATCCTTTTTTAAGGTCTAAAAATACAAAATGTTTCTCGAAAATACAGTAAATCATAAAGAACAATTTGGTTGGATTGAAGTAATCTGTGGTTCAATGTTTTCTGGAAAGACAGAAGAACTTATCCGTAGGTTAAAGAGAGCGCAATTTGCCAAACAAAAAGTGGAGATTTTTAAGCCTGCTGTTGACACTCGTTATGACGAAGAGATGGTGGTGTCTCATAATCGAAATGAAATTCGCTCCACACCGGTTCCTGCTGCTGCCAATATTGCTATTTTGGCTCAAGGTTGTGATGTGGTGGGTATTGACGAGGCCCAGTTTTTTGATGACGAAATTGTAAAAATATGTAATGATTTGGCTAATTCTGGAATTCGAGTGATTGTGGCTGGATTGGATATGGATTTTAAAGGTAATCCTTTCGGGCCTATGCCTGCGCTAATGGCTACTGCAGAATATGTGACTAAGGTTCATGCTGTTTGTACTAGAACAGGAAATCTTGCTCATTACAGCTTTAGAAAAGCCGATAGTGATAATTTAGTTTTACTTGGAGAAACTGAAGAATATGAGCCTTTGAGTCGTGCTGCCTATTATAAAGCCATGCGTGAAAACATTGATGTAAAGGACGCTCAGCAATTGTCTGAAGGCAAAAAAAATAGTCAAAAGTGACGTTGTCCATTCGAAATATTATCCCAATCATTAAAGCCAAGTTTGTTGGAATAAATGATATCGCTATTGTCGATAGTATTTCTATCGACAGTCGTTCTTTACAGCATAGTGAAAGCACTTTATTTTTTGCTATTGTAGGCCTCAATAATGATGGACATCAATATGTAGCCGAGTTGCTAGAAAGTGGGGTTTTTAATTTTGTTGTCAATTATATTCCTTCTAATTTACAAGGCAAGGCCAATTTTTTGGTCGTTGAAAACACGCTGAAAGCTTTACAGACTTTTGCTGCCACCTATCGCAGTGATTTTGATTTTCCTATTATAGGCATTACCGGTAGTAATGGAAAAACCATCATCAAAGAATGGTTGAATTTTTTATTGAGTCCTGATTACAATATAGTACGTTCTCCTAAAAGTTATAACTCACAGGTAGGAGTGCCACTATCTGTTTTGGGCATTAATGAAAAACACAATCTTGGTATTTTTGAAGCGGGAATTTCTACTGTGAATGAAATGGTAAATCTTCAGCACATTATCCATCCCACGATTGGTATTTTATCCAATATTGGTTCGGCTCACGATGAAGGTTTTCATGATGCTGGAGAAAAAATAAAAGAAAAATTGAAACTATTTTCCTCGGTGGAAGTTTTAATACTGAATAAAAACAGAACGATAGAAGCCTTTTTAAATCCCAAAATAAAAACGTTTACTTGGAGTTCTGAGGATGGAAAAGCCGATGTTTTTGTTATTGCCAAAGAAAATTCGGATAAGACCGAACTCAAAATCACTTTTCAAAAGTTGTGTTTTAAAATCATTATTCCGTTTGCCGATCAAGCTTCTATTGAAAATGCCATGCACTGTTTGATGGTGCTCTTGTATTTCAGATATGACCAAGACATTATTCAACAACGGATGGCCATGCTATATCCGGTAGAAATGCGTTTGAAAGTAAAAAATGGAATCAATAACACGACAATAATTGATGATAGTTATAGTTCCGATTTTCAATCGTTAAAAATAGCCTTGGATTTTCTAGAAAGTCAGAAGCAGTACAAAAAGAAAACTTTAATTCTTTCTGATATTTTTCAAAGTGGTTTGGTAACTAATGAATTGTATTCTCAGGTTTCTCATTTGATTGTTTCTAATAAAATTAATCGTGTGATTGCTATTGGAAAAACCATTTCGGGTTTTAAAAATAAGTTCCCGAATTGCGTTGCCTTTGAAACTACTGAAAAGTTTTTGGAAGGAATAGAACAATTGGCATTTGAAAATGAAACCATCTTGGTAAAAGGTGCACGCCATTTTCATTTCGAAGAAATCGTTGCTTCGCTCGAAGAGAAAACTCATGAAACTGTTTTGGAAATCAATTTGAATGCGATAAGTCATAATTTGAATTTTTATAAATCGAAATTACACCCAGCAACCAAAATGATGGTGATGGTAAAAGCGTTTGGTTATGGCAATGGTGGCTTTGAAGTAGCTAAACTACTTTCGCATCATAAGGTTGATTATTTAGGAGTTGCTTTTGCGGATGAAGGCATTGCTTTAAAAAATGCCGGAATCGATTTGCCTATTATGGTTTTGAATCCTGAAACTACTAGTTTTGCTGCGATTATTCAACATCAGTTAGAACCTGAAATATATTCGATAAAGGGATTAACTGCTTTTTTGAAACTTGCTGAACAAAAGAAATTAAAAAATTTCCCTATTCACATTAAATTGGATACCGGAATGCATCGTTTGGGGTTTGAAGAGGAAAATATGAATGAATTGATTGCCAAACTCAAAGGCAATAAAGCAGTACAGGTGAAAAGTATATTGTCTCATTTGGCCGCAAGTGATGATTTGATGTTTATTGATTTTACGCTTGGTCAAATTAAATTATTTGAAGAATTATCCTTGAAATTAATGCGAGCCTTGGATACACAACCGATTCGTCATGTTTTAAATACCTCAGGAATTTCCAATTATCAGCAAGCGCAATACGATATGGTTCGATTGGGCATAGGACTTTATGGTGTTTCTAATGATGATGAAGAGCAAAAGTTATTAGAAAATGTAGGTACTTTAAAATCTATAATTTCGCAAATACGACTTATTGAAGCAGGCGAGAGTGTGGGTTATGGCCGACGATTTATTGCCGAAAAGCAAACCAAAATTGCCACTATACCCATTGGATATGCGGACGGAATTTCGAGACATTGGGGTAATGGAGTTGGGTTTGTTGTTATAAAAAATAAAAAAGCACCCATTGTTGGAAGCGTTTGTATGGATATGTTAATGGTTGATATTACGGCTATTGACTGCAAAGAAGGGAATGAAGTAATTATTTTTGGAGAAAATCCAACGGTGACTTATATGGCGAAACAATTGGGGACTATTCCTTATGAAATTATGACGAGCATCTCGCAACGTGTCAAGAGAATCTTCTATAGAGAGTAGTAATAATTCTACAAAATTTTTATTAAAGTGTTAAAATATTAGTTATTTTTGTAAGGTTAACCAAAAACGAATAATTATGGGATTTTTTGCAGATTTTAAAGCCTCTTTAATGAAAGGCGATGTATTGAGTTTAGCTACTGCAGTTGTTATCGGTGGTGCTTTTGGTAAAATAGTAAGTTCTGCTGTTGATGATTTGATTATGCCTTTAGTTGGGTTAATCACTAAAGGAACAGATTTTACTCAAAAGTTTATTTCTTTAAATGGTGAGTCCTATGAAAACCTTGCTGCTGCTAAAAAAGCAGGTGCTAGTGTTATGACTTATGGTAACTTTGTTCAAGCAGTTATTAATTTTGTTATTGTTTCCTTCTTTATCTTTGTTGTATTAAGAGCTGCTGAAAGAGCTAAAAAGAAAGAAGCTGTTGTTGCTCCTGTTGTTCCTGCTGGACCGACTCAAGAAGAATTGCTTACTCAAATTAGAGATTTATTAAAAAAATAATAGACCGCTACATTATATATTCTCACTGAACCGCTTCTTAAATGAGGCGGTTTTTCTTTTTTTATAAAGTTGATCAACTAATTGTTTTTCTCTCTACTTTTGTACCTCTTAATATTTTATAAAAATCTAAATAAAAGTATATGAAAGTTGCCGTAGTAGGTGCAACCGGAATGGTTGGCGAAGTAATGCTTCAAGTATTAGCAGAAAGAAATTTTCCTGTAACCGAATTGATTCCAGTAGCTTCAGAAAAATCTGTGGGAAAAGAAATTGAATTTAAAGGAAAGAAATATAAAGTTGTTGGTATGCAGACGGCTGTAGACATGAAAGCGGATGTAGCTTTGTTTTCAG
>CAIRMK010000155.1 GCA_903879645.1 uncultured Bacteroidota bacterium | reverse complement strand
GGTGGCTATTTTGGTGTAAAGGATTTTGCTGGTGGAACCGTTGTTCACATGAGTGCGGGATTTGCAGCCTTAGCTGGCGTAATTGTTCTTGGAAAGCGAAAAAACAGTGAGCATATTCCAACGAACATACCATTTGTTTTATTGGGTACTGGATTGTTGTGGTTTGGTTGGTTTGGTTTTAATGCGGGTTCGGCCTTAGCGGCGAATGCTACTGCAGCGATGGCGTTTGCAACCACCACAATAGCCTCGGCATCTGCGATGATGACCTGGGTGTTTTTTGACCGATTGAATGGCAGACCTGTTTCGGCATTAGGGGCTTGTATTGGGGCTGTTGTTGGCTTGGTAGTTATAACTCCATCAGCAGGCTATGTTACTATCCCTCAAAGTATCTTCTTTGGTTATATTGGCGCACTTGTATCCAACTTGATGGTCAATTGGAAACGGTTAAAACAAATAGATGATACTTTAGATGTTTTTGCTTGTCATGGTGTGGGTGGAATTGTGGGAATGATTCTAACGGCAATTTTTGCACAAGGCGAAAATGCTAGTTTGCTTCATGGGGGCTGGTCTGTTTTTGGTCACCACATGATGGCTTTGGTGTTGGTTTCTGTCTTTACTTTTGGCGGCGCTTATTTACTATTTAAGCTGACTAATTTTATTATTCCTTTGCGAGTTACTGAAGAATCGGAAGCATTAGGATTAGATTTATCCCAACATGGAGAAAAGTTTTAATCACTTCCTATGAGGTTATGAAAATTTATCGTTTATAGAAAACTATTGGTCTTCCAGCAACATTTCTTCTAGTCTAGAATCTCTTTCATAAATATCATTATAGAAATTAATATTGCCTTTATCGTCTACCCAAGAAGTAAAATATCCGATGTAAACCGGTATTTTATGTTTGAGTGCGTACCATGATTCTTTTTCATTATTCATGGCTTCGGCTATCTTTTCTGGAGTCCAATTTGGGTCGTTTTCTAAAATAGCATTCGCTAATTCCTTAGCTTTTTCAACACGAATACATCCATGACTAAAAGCACGTTTCTCTGCACTAAACAAATTCTTAGAAGGTGAATCGTGCAAATAAATATCATTACTATTTGGGAACAAGAACTTTACCAAGCCTAACGAATTGTCTAAGCCTGGTTTTTGTCTAACCATTCCTTTACTCCATTCCATATTGTGTTTGGATAAGTATTTTCTATCTTTTTTAATTCCCGGGAGAATCTCTTTTTTGAGGATGCTTGTCGGCACATTCCAATAGGGACTAAAAACAATATACTGCATATTGCCACTAAATATAATCGTTTTATTCATAGCCGTTCCAACCACAACATTGGAAGACAAAACCACTTTTTTATCTTTAAAATAGCTCAATTTATAAGACGGAATATTAATCACTAAAAACTCTTTAGCTTTAACAATATCGGTAGCAATCCATCGACATCGTTCTATATTTACCAAAAGTGTTTTAATTCTATAGCTAATAGGAACATTCATTGCCTCAATATGCTTTGGCAAAATAATGTCATCCGATTCGAAGCCATTTCGTTTTTTATATTTTACTATTCCCAACCGAAGTTCTTCATCATAAATTGAACTTTTAGAGTCGGACAGAATATCAAAAGTTAAAAACAGTCTAGTTCTAATCTTGCCAATTACACTAGAACTATCACTAGGCTTGAGTGATTTAAAATCGGGTGCTGTTTCAATAGTTGCCCATCCTCCCTTTTTTTCAATGGCTCTATATTTCGCATGGGATACTGTGCGCATACTAATTTTATTTTTCTTTTATCTAAAATATTCTTGAGTCTGCGATAGTTATTAACCGTGATAGGGTTATAATGTTTAGTTGTTAGATTTTTCGCTCTTTCTGCATAGATATCGGAAAGTTTATTATTGCCCATTTCGGAATATGTTGCTGCCAATCCTCCAAATGCAGATTTATTATTAGGATTAAACTCTGTGGCTTTCTTGAGTACCTGTTCTGCCTCGGCAAATTGTCTTTGGCCCATATAAAACCAACCTAATTCTATATATACCGATTCATTATTAGGATTAAGCTCTATGGCTTTCTTAAGTACCTGTTCTGCCTCGGCAAGTCTTCCATGGTATTTGTAAAGCCTAGTTAATTCTATATATGCAGATTCATTATTAGGATTAAGTTCTATGGCTTTCTTAAGTACCTGTTCTGCC
>CAIRMK010000154.1 GCA_903879645.1 uncultured Bacteroidota bacterium | reverse complement strand
CTGTGTAATTCTGCTGTTGCTTCTCTTAAACTCATATAGTAAAGATACTTAAATTACTACATTTGAAACTATTGCTAAAAAATTAATACAAGACTACAATTGAAAACAATTTTAAAATTCGTTTTGTTACTCGCTTTTTTAAATGCAAAAGCGCAACAACCAGCAAAACCTAGTGCCGTTGAAATTTATCATAAAATAGAAAAACTAAATTTTTTAGGTTCCGTTTTATATATTGCGGCTCATCCAGATGATGAAAATACAAAACTAATATCGTATTTATCTAATGAAAAAAATGCTAGAACAGGCTATTTATCGTTAACACGTGGTGATGGTGGTCAGAATTTGATTGGTTCGGAATTAAGAGAATTGCTAGGTGTTATCCGTACACAAGAATTAATTGAGGCACGAAAAATTGATGGAGGTGAACAATTTTTCTCCACAGCTAATGATTTTGGTTTTTCAAAAAATCCTAAAGAGACGCTACAAATTTGGGATAAAAATCAAGTCTTAAGTGATATGATTTGGGTAATTAGAAATTTTCAACCCGATGTAATAATTAATCGTTTTGATCATCGTTCTCCAGGAACAACTCATGGACATCATACCTCCTCTGCAATGTTAAGCGTTGAAGCTTTTGACAAAGTAAACGACCCAAACCAATTTCCAGACCAGTTAAAATTAATTACAACTTGGCAACCTAAACGATTATTTTTTAATACTTCATGGTGGTTTTATGGCAGTAAAGAAAAATTTGATGCAGCTGATAAAAGCAATTTAAGTCAATTGCAAACCGGAGTATTCTATTCACAATTAGGAAAATCCAATCAAGAAATTGCTGCCTTAAGCAGAAGTAGACACCAATCACAAGGTTTTGGCAGCACCGGAACCCGAGGTGAAGAATTTGAATATTTAGAATTTTTAAAAGGAGATGCAATAACTGATAAAACGAATATTTTTGAAGGAATAGATACCACTTGGAATCGAATTAAAGATGGTAAGCCAATAGGAGAAATTCTTTCCAAAGTGGAGCAAAACTTCGATTTTAAAAATCCATCAGCAAGTATTCCTGAATTGCTAAAAGCTTATGAATTAATTCAGGGTTTAAATGAAAACCATTGGAAAAAAATCAAAACTGAAGAACTAAAAAAAATCATTGAAGCGTGTACAGGATTGTATCTTGAAGCGGTCTCTGATAAGCAAGAAGTAACCAATGACAGTACTGTAAAATTGAATTTAGAACTCATTAATAGAAGCTCAATTAATATGAATTTGTTAGGGATTACTGCTACAAATTCTGAAAACGGAATTAGATATAATGACAAAACATTACAAAACAACAAACTGGAAAAGATAGAGTATGAAGTTAAAATAAACAATCTTGAATACACCCAACCCTATTATCTAAAAGAAAAAGGTAGCGTTGGAATGTATCGTGTTGACCAACAAGAAAACATTGGAAAACCGGATATTATCCGCAATGTAAAAGTAACTTTTATCCTTAAAATTAATGGCGTTACTATTCCTTTTGAACGAAATGTAGTTTACAAATACAATGACGAAGTAAAAGGTGAAGTATATCAACCTCTTGATATTGTACCCGTTGTAACTTCATCCATCCAAGAAAAGGTATATATATTTCCAAATACTAAAGAAAAATTAGTTAGTGTTAAAATTAAATCGGGTAAAGAGAACGTAGCTGGAGCAATACAACTCCAAGTGCCAGAAAATTGGAAAGTTAGTCCAAATTCAATACCATTTGCATTAAAAAACAAAGGCGAAGAACAAGTAGTAATTTTTACAGTTACTCCTTCAAAAGAGGCATCAGAAGTTGTTTTAAAAAGTGTCATAAATGTTGAAGGACAGACTTTTGATCAAGATAAAATTGACATTAACTATCCGCATATTTACAAACAAATGGTGTTGAAATCTGCTGAAGCAAAAGCTATAAAATTGAATATCAAAACCAACAATGAAAAAATAGCTTACATCATGGGTGTTGGTGACGAAGTGCCCAAAAGTTTAAAGCAAATGGGATATGAAGTTACTATAATCAAACCAGAAGAAATTTCGAAAGAAAAATTACAAAGTTTTGATGTTATTATGACTGGAATTCGTGCTTATAATACTGTAAATGCGCTTGCCATTAAGCAAAATATCTTGTTGGATTTAGTTAAAGAAGGAAAGACAATGATTGTACAATACAACACATTAGATGATTTTGTTACCAAAGATTTTGCTCCTTTTCCGATAAAAATTTCACGAGATCGTGTAACCGAAGAAAATGCCGAAGTCCGTTTTTTAGCTCCTGAAAGTCGAATTCTAAATTTACCTAATAAAATCACATCCAAAGATTTTGAAGGTTGGAAACAAGAACAAGGCTTGTATTACCCTAGTGAATGGGATGCCAATTTTACACCCATAATTTCTTCAAACGATACTGGCGAAACTCCTAAAAATGGCGCAATTTTGTTAGCAAATTATGGTAAAGGAAAATATATTTATACTGGATTATCCTTTTTTAGAGAATTACCAGAAGGTGTTGCTGGTGCCTTCCGTTTATTGGCTAACATAATTTCAATAGGGAAATAATATGGAACCAAATAAAACAAATAAACTCAAAAATGCCTATCCTTGGTTATTAGTAGTTAATGCTATTTATTTTATAGTATTTTATATATTAATGCAAATTTTCTCCTAGTATGCAACAATTGGATTGGATAATACTTTCAGTTACTCTATTATCAATAGTGATATATGGAGTATATAAAACCCAAGGAAGTAAAAATGTTGAAGATTATATTTTAGATAACAAACAAACCAATTGGTGGACGATTGGACTATCTGTAATGGCTACACAAGCAAGTGCCATTACTTTTCTTTCAACTCCGGGACAAGCCTATCAAGATGGAATGGGATTTGTACAATTTTATTTTGGTTTACCTATCGCTATGGTGGTTATTTGTATGACTTTTATCCCTATTTATCACAAACTAAAAGTTTTTACTGCGTATGAATATTTAGAAAATCGGTTTGATCTAAAAACAAGAACCTTGGCTTCGATTTTATTCATGATTCAACGGGGTTTAGGAACGGGGTTAACCATTTATGCCCCGTCAATCATTCTATCTACATTATTAGGTTGGAATCTTACAATGTTAAACATTATCATTGGGATTTTAGTAATTATTTATACCGTTTCTGGTGGAACAAAAGCTGTAAATGTTACGCAGAAACATCAAATGTTTGTTATTATGACAGGGATGTTTATTACTTTTTTCTTGATTTTACATCTACTACCAAATGAAATGACCTTTTCCAACGCATTACATATTGCAGGTGCTAATAAAAAAATGAATATCTTAGATTTTTCATTTAATCCTGGAACTCGATATACTTTTTGGAGCGGAATCGCTGGGGGATTTTTCTTGTTTTTAGCCTATTTTGGTACGGATCAATCGCAAGTAGGACGCTATCTTTCGGGTAAATCCGATAAAGACAGTCAAATGGGACTTATAATGAACGGATTTTTAAAAATTCCTATGCAGTTTTTTATACTATTAATAGGAGTCATGGTTTTTGTTTTCTTTCAATTCAATGAAGTTCCTCTCAACTTCAATCCTGTAAATAAAGCTATTATTAATAAATCCGCTTATGCAAGTCAATATCAACTTTTAGAAGATAAATTAAAAGGGTTGACCGAGGAAAAAAAGGAATATAACTTACTTTATATTGATCATTTGAATCAGAATTATGATAATCCAATTTTACGAAATAAACTAGTTGCTCTTTCTGACAAAGAAAGAGATCTTCGAGATCAAGCCAAAGAATTGATATCAAAAGCCGATTCAAAAGCGGAAACAAACGATAAAGATTATGTATTTCTTTATTTCATTTTGAAATATCTTCCTAAAGGTTTGATAGGATTACTGTTAGCCGTGATTCTATCAGCCGCCATGTCATCATCAGCTTCTGGTATCAATGCTTTGGCTTCAACAACGGCAATGGATATTTACAAGCGAAATAAAAAAACTGAAATGGAACCGAAACACTATGTTAATGCTACCAAGTATTTTACATTGCTATGGGGCATAATAGCAATTCTTTTTGCTTGTCTGGGAACGTTGTTTGAAAACTTAATTCAATTAGTAAATATTGTAGGTTCTATCTTTTATGGAACCGTATTAGGAATATTTCTTGTTGGTTTTTATATCAAATACATTAAAGCTACCTCCATTTTTTGGTGTGCTTTGTTGAGTCAGGCCTTAATTATTTATATTTATTCTTTAGATATAGTAAGTTTTTTATGGCTAAATTTTATTGGAGCCATCCTTACAATTCTTTTATCGCTAGTTTCTCAATTTATAATCAATCAGAAAGCTAAAATTAGAGCATAAAAAAACTACAAATTCATAAGATTACCTATTGAATTTGTAGTTTTTAACTATAATTTAAATCCTATTTTTTACTCCACTCTAAAATACTATCATTATTCATTTTTACATAATCGCTATTTTTAGCTTTTTCTGCAGCAGCTAATGATAATTTGGCAGTTTCAATTGCACCTTTCTTATCATTCAATTTTGCTTGAATCAAAGATTTTTGACGCAAGTAATAAAACGGAACATCTTCACCCGTTTTATTTAATGAAATAGCTTTATTGATATATTCCAAAGCTTTATTCAAATCGCCATTAGATTGTAAAAAATACTGTGCTGAAGAATAATAATCTCCTGCTGAAGGTCCAGCCAAAGCTTTAGTAATACTTGCAATTGCTGTTTTTTTAGTAGGAACTTCAAATTTTAAAGCTACCACAGTAGTTTCCCAAGATAACTCAATAAAAGCAGCATCATTTGTCAAATTTGAAATAGCAATAGTAAAAGTTTCAGCTTTTCTGTTGGTTGTTTCTGGCTTCGCATTGGCTCGTAATGCAACATTGCTTTCATTCCATTCTTCAGGGGTTCCCCAATTGTCTGTTGTTTTATAGAAAATAACTTCCCAATTATCAGCTTTTGGTAACGTATATAAAGCATATTTTCCTTTGGCTAATGTTTTACCATCTATGATTATATCATCACTGAAAGAAACTGTAGTGTTAGCATTAGCACCTGTACGCCATACTTTTCCAAATGGTACTAAATCTCCAAAAACTACTCTTCCTTTTGCACTTGGACGAGAATAATCAATTGTGACATCGGTTAAGCCAACAACCTGTTGTACAACAGCTTTTGGACTTGGCTGCGGTGTTTTGACTTGAGCAGTAACAGAAAGATTAGCAATAACAATTGCCAATAACATAAATATTTTTTTCATAATAATAAGATTAGATGTTCAAAATTACAAATTGTATTTTCTTCAAACGTTAATTTAAACTTAAATCCAAATAATTTTTGTTTAATTATTTCACAAAACAATTAAACAATATGTAACTTTACAAAAAAAATAGAATGAAAATCTACACGCTACATACAAAACAAAACCTTCCTATTTCCTTAGAGGAAGCCTGGGAATTTCTTTCAAATCCAAAAAACCTTAAAGTAATCACTCCTGATTATATGGGGTTCAAAACACTTTCAGGAGATGATAGACCTATGTTTGCAGGACAAATAATTCAATATATTGTAACTCCGGTTATAGGGATTCCAATGAAATGGGTAACTGAAATCACGCATGTACAAGACAAAAAATATTTTGTTGATGAACAACGCTTTGGTCCCTACGCCTTATGGCATCACAAACATTTTTTAAAAGAAATTCCGGGTGGTGTAGAAATGGAAGACATTGTAGATTATAAAGTTCCCATGGGGATTTTAGGTCAAATGGTACACCCGTTTTTAGTCAAACCAAAACTGAAAGAAATCTTTGATTTTAGAAGACAAAAACTAATCGAACTTTTTGGAGAATTTAAAGGATAAAACTATGAAAAACATACTATTAATAGGCGGTTCCTATGGCATTGGACTAGCAATTGCTAAAGAACTACAATTTGAAAACAAAGTATTTATAGCTTCAAGAACCAATGAAACTATTTCTGATTTACATGTTACGCACATTCCGTTTGATGCCACAACAGATACATTAGATATTACGAAACTACCTGAAGTAATTGATGGTTTGGTGTATTGTCCAGGGAGTATCAACTTACGTCCGTTTAAGGGTTTAAAACCTGAAAGTTTTGAATCTGATTTGCAAATAAATTTCATAAGTTTGGTAAAAGTAATTCAGACCGTTTTACCAAATTTAACAGCATCCAATCAATCCAGTATTGTATTGTTTAGCTCAGTTGCTGCCAGCATGGGAATGCCTTTTCATACTAGTGTTGCTGCAGCTAAAGGAGCTATAGAAGGATTTGCTAAAGCATTAGCTGCTGAATATGCTCCAAAAATAAGAGTAAACGTTATTGCACCATCATTAACAGATACGCCTTTAGCAGATAAATTCTTAAACAATGATGTTAAAAGAGAAAAATCAGCTGAAAGACATCCACTAAAAAGAGTGGGAACTTCGGAAGATATGGCACAAATGGCAAGTTTCTTATTGAGTGAAAAAAGCAGTTGGATTTCTGGACAAATCTTCCATGTGGATGGAGGTATGTCTACTTTATTGGTAAATGGATAAACAAAATTAAATGAACATATTCTGGTTTCGAAGAGATTTACGATTAGACGATAATGCTGGACTTTTCCATGCTTTAAATAGCGGTGAAGCAGTACTTCCTATATTCATTTTTGATGATTCAATTTTATCACAATTACCTAAAGATGACGCACGTGTCACCTTCATTCATCAACAATTGGAAAAGATTCAAAACCAATTAGAAAGTATGGGTAAATCAATGGCGGTTTTTTATGGAAAGCCTTTGGATATCTATCAAAAACTAATTGCTGAAAACCAAATCAAAGCGGTTTATACCAATCACGACTACGAACCTTACGCGCGCAAACGTGATTTTGAATTGTTCCAACTTTTCAAAGAAAATAACATCGAATTCAAAACCAGTAAAGACCAAGTTATTTTTGAAAAAAGTGAAGTAGTTAAAGATGATGGTACTCCTTATGTGGTCTATACGCCATATTCAAACAAGTGGAAAGAAAACTTTAAGAAGATAACATTAATCAATTATAATTCAGAAGATTATTTAAATAATATTACACTGCACTCCTATCCTTTTTTGAGTTTAAATGATATCGATTTTGAAACCTCAACAATAGCAGTAACTCCTTATGATATCTCCCATAATCTTATAGATAATTACGAAGCCACTCGAAATTTTCCAGCTTTAAATAAAACATCCTATTTAGGAATCTATTTAAGATTTGGAGCTGTTTCTATTAGAAAGATGATTGCTAAAGCTATAGAAAGTAACAACGAAACCTTTTTTAAAGAATTAATCTGGCGTGAATTTTTCATGCAAATCCTTTGGCATTTTCCACATACTACTCAATCGTGTTTTCGTCCTAAATACGATGCTATCCAATGGGATAACAATGAAGCACTCTTTCAAAAATGGTGCGATGGAAAAACCGGTTATTCTTTTGTAGATGCAGGAATGCGAGAACTAAACGCTACTGGTCACATGCACAATCGTGTTCGAATGATTGTAGCTAGCTTTCTGTGCAAACATTTACTAATCGATTGGCGTTGGGGTGAAACTTATTTTGCCACCAAGCTTTTAGATTACGAACAAGCTAGCAATGTGGGCAACTGGCAATGGGCCGCTGGAAGTGGTGTTGACGCAGCACCCTACTTCAGAATCTTCAATCCAACGGAGCAAATTAAAAAGTTTGATAAGGATTTAAAATACATCAAAAAATGGATTCCAGAATTGGAAACCTTTGATTATCCAAAACCAATTGTGGATCATAAAGAAGCTAGAGAAAAATGCTTACGAGTATATAAAGAAGCTGTGGGTTAGTTATTAATAACACCTTTCATCTTCTCAATCCAAATAGCATAGCCTTTTGTGTTCATGTGTAGGTTGTCTTCTCTGAAGATGTCTTTTTTAGGTTCACCATTTTCTAACATGGCATCCCAAATATCAACAAAAATTGTTTTCTTTTTATGGCTCAAGAAACTACTGATTCTTTGATTCGCATCCATCATTCTATCTTTCATGCTCCATCGTAAAATGCAGGGTTTGATGGAAACATATATTAACGGAACATCAGGATATTGTTTTCTGATGATATCAAACAAGGTTTTGAATCGTTGGAACACTTCTTTGCCATCTACTTTGTCGGAACTGGCAACATCATTTTCACCACAATAAAGCACAATTTTACTAGGATGGTAATTCAGTAGATTTTGATCTTTATAACGAATCATATCCAAAAGTGTGGCACCACCAAAAGCTCTATTGAGAATGTTCTCATTATTAAAATCTTTCTTTACATCGGTCCACAATCTAAACGAAGAACTACCTACAAAAAGAATAATCCCGTCTTTTGGTTTGTTGATGCTGTCTTGTTTTACAAAGGCACTGATTTCCTTCCAAAATGGTTTTTCTTGTGCGCTAACCGCTACTGAAACCACACACAACAATAGTAAGAGTACCTTTTTCATAATCTAATCATTTATAGTTCTAATCTTCTCAAAACTCAATTCGTTAAAGTGACTGATTACTTTATCTGCTTTGGAGTAATCTTGCATTTTAGAATTCACGCTGTCGTAACCTATGCAATAAATCCCTGCGGCTTTGGCTGCTAGTATTCCGTTGGTGCTGTCTTCAATAACTATGCAATTTTCGATAGGAGTTCCTGATAAAAATGCAGCATGTTGAAAGATGGCTGGATGTGGTTTCGACTTTGGGAAATCTTCGCCAGAAACAATATGCGTGAAATATTGATGTAAATTAAATCGTGTGAATATTCTATTGATGGTAACATGTGCCGATGAAGAAGCCAATACCAATTGGATGCCATTAGTATGAAGTTCTTTGATCAAATCTTCTACACCCTCCAACAAATACAAATCTTCTTTATGGTCGAAAGCATCATTGAATAAGTTGCGTTTGGTTGCTATCAAAGTAGTAACATCCTCTTTCAGATTAAAATGTGCTTTTAGTTTTTCGAATATATTCTTAGTGGAATTCCCTGTAAACGAAGCATACATTTCGGGAGTAATTTCAATATTCAGTTGTTTAAAATGTTGATTGTAGGCAAAGTGATGTACTGGTTCTGTATCAACAATTACACCATCCATATCGAAGATTACGGTTTGTATCATGTTTTTGGTTTATTAAGTTTAAGAAGTTAAAAGTTTAAGAGTATTAGCATTCCTTTTAAACTTCTAAACCTTTTTTATTAAATATCGAATCACAGTTTCTGCCATGTATAATCCAAAAAGTCCTGGCATGTAACTGTTGGTTCCATAAAATGATTTCTTGTAATTGCTTCCATCGGTCATTTTTAAACTGGTTTCATCTTGTATCTCTGAAGAGAAAACTACTTTTAGTTTGTCAATTTTATGTTCTTTTAATCGTCTTCTGATGGTTTTAGCAAACATGCAATTTACTGTGTTGGTAATATCTGCTACTTTCACTTTAGCGGCTTCCATCTTTCCTCCTGCTCCCATTGAAGAAATGATTTTTACGCGTTTGCGTTTGGCTCCGATAATCAAATTCAACTTTGGTGTTACACTATCAATGCAATCTAAAACGTAATCGTATTTTTCATCAACAATCTCAAAAGCGCGTTCTGGTGAAAGAAATTCTTGCACTCGTGTCAAATTCAATTCTGGATTAATATCCATCAATCTATCACCAACTACGTGTACTTTAGGCATGCCTTCTGTTGAATGTAACGCTGGTAATTGTCTGTTGACATTAGTAATATCAACCACATCACCATCAACGATAGTTAAGCTGCCTACGCCTGCTCGCGCTAAAAACTCTGCTGCAAACGAACCTACGCCACCAAGTCCTACCACTAAAACATTAGCGTTTTTTAAATTTTGCAATCCTTCTGGTTTGAATAGTAATTCTGCTCTTTCTTGCCACTTTGCCATTTTAATATTAGATTTTAAATATTAGATATTAGATTTGAAAACCTTCTTGAAATTTGAATTTACCATTTCAATTAAATCTTCTATTTTTATGCTTTTGTATTTTGCTGCTAAGGTATAGACTTCTTCCAAGGTTTCTTCGATAGTATCGGTTTCTAGAAAGAATCGATCATTGGGAATGGATTGAAAAACGGATTTCAATTCGGGATTTCTTAATAAGTATTTTCCAAAAGAAATATAAAATCCATTGTCTATTAATTGCTTGGCTACTTGTTCGTTTTTGGAGAAACCGTGAATGATAATTGGAACCGAAATCTTCATTCTTTTTTTGATAGCAATCAATTCATCAAAGGCAGCAACCAAATGCAATACTAAAGGTTTCTGGTATTTTTCTGCTAAGAGAATTTGCTTTTCAAACACTGCTGTTTGCACTTCTATTGGTATTTCTATTCGTTTATCTAATCCACACTCTCCCAGTGCTAAACACTCTTTTAGTTGCAACTTCTCTTCAATCTTTTTCAAATCACTTTCCAAACGGTTTTCATCAATAAACCACGGATGAATTCCAATAGAATATTGTGGAATCGATGCCTCAAATTCCCAAGGATATTGATTGACCAATTCCAAAACAGATGGATTGTTAGTGAATTTGTGAGTATGTAGATTGAAATACTGCATGGTGCGAATTTAGTCCAAAAGTTTGAAAGTCTAAAGTCATAAAGTCTAAAAAAACCAAATATTACTTTGTAACTTTGTCCCACCAATAACTTTTATCAAATGTTCAAAAACGCACTTCGTCGCTACTTTGACAATTTCAAAGGATTTTCTAGAGAGATTTGGATACTGACGCTCATCACGTTTATCAATCGTGCTGGAACGATGGTATTGCCTTTCTTGTCGAAATATTTGAAAGAAGATTTGCATTTCTCCTACAATCAAGTGGGAACCATCATGGTATGTTTTGGATTGGGTTCTATGATTGGTTCGTGGTTGGGTGGCAAACTATCGGATAAGATTGGGTTTTATCGCATTATGATTTTTAGTTTGCTGACTACTGGTTTGGCGCTTTTTGTCATGCAATATGTTATTACTTTCACAGGACTTTGTTTGTATATGTTTTCGCTGATGGTCATTGCCGATATGTTTCGTCCGGCTATGTTTGTTTCTTTGAATGTTTATGCCAAACCCGAAAACAGAACACGTGCCTTAACTTTAGTGAGAGTTGCCGTAAACCTTGGCTTTGCTGCGGGTCCTGCTTTGGGTGGTTTGATTATTATGACTATTGGTTACAAAGGATTATTTTGGGTAGATGGTGCTACGTGTATTCTAGCTATTCTTATCTTTTGGTTGTTAGTCAAAGAACGCAAAACCAATGTTATTTCTAAAGAAGAAAAACTGGTTTTAGATGTAGACAGAGTTTCTGTTTTTAAAGACAAACCTTTTTGGATATTCTTAATGAGTTGTGTTATTTCTGGAGTTTTGTTCTTTCAATTGTTTACGACCATTCCGTTGTATCATAAGGAACAATTCAATTTGACGGAATTGCAAACGGGTTTACTCCTCACGATGAATGGTCTGATGATATTCTTTCTTGAAATGCCAATTGTAGGCTATGTAGAGCGCAAAAAGATTGATAAAGTTAAAGTGATGTCTATTGGTTGTATGATGATGGCAGTGAGTCTATTTTTGCTTCTAATAAACACATGGGTTGGTATTTTGGTGGTGATGATGGTGTTCATGACGTTTGCCGAAATGTTTGTTTTTCCGTTCTCCAATTCTTTTGCTATGAGTAGAGCGCCCAAAGGTCACGAAGGCAGATACATGGCTATCTTTACGATGTGTTATAGCATGGCGCACATTCTGAGTGCTAAAGTAGGTATGGGAATCATTGCTTATTTTGGAAAACGATACGGCTACCAATACGGCTATCAAGCCAATTGGATTTTTATGGGAACTCTTGGTGTGATTGCTTTTGCGCTTGGCATTTGGACTATTAAATTAGTTAGAAAAGAGAATATAGAAAAGAGAATATAGAGAAGAGAATATAGAGAAGAGAATATAGAGAAGAGACTTTGTGTTATAAATAACTTTCCTTATTCTTTGAAAATACTTGATTGGATTAATTCAATTGCTTTTTCTTTATATAAGTTGGGATTGAAGTTGGTGGCGCTTTCTAGTACTTGATAATCAATCTTCAATCCTTTTCTTTGTGCTGAGTCTCCGTTTGGATAAAAAGCTCCCATTCCTGTATAATCTATTGTGGTTTTGTCTATTAGTGTAATCGTATTTCTATTTAAAACTGCTCCAAATGTTGGTTCTCCTATTGTGATACAATTAGGTGCTTGTTGAATAGCCATGCCTATAAATTCGGCATTACTTGCTGTTGCTCTATCTACCAGTAAAACAATTTTTCCCTTGTAATACTCTTTATTATTACTTCCGACTTCAAATGGGTTCTTAATAAATCCTAACGGTGCTTTTGAATCATATTCTCCATAAGATGGAAAAGTAGCACATAATACTTTTACAAAAATCTTTTTTTCGGGATAAAGAAAATCTGCTATATCTGTAGGTGCTATTGCTTTTGGGTAGTTTCTTAAATCTAGTACGATTCCTTTTGTGTTTTTAAATGTTGTAAAAGCACTTTTCAACTCTGCTTTTGTAATTGCATTGAAATTTATATACCCAATAGCATCAGTTAGATTATACCATTTTTCATTTCTTGACTTGTATAAACTCTCTACCTGATGTGGATAACTATTTAGCTTAAACAATTTAATGTATTCAGTAACTAAAGCTCCATTCTTTTTTCTTACACTTACTTGAATTGAATCTTTATCACTTGATAAAATGAAATAACTTTCTATTCTCTTTTTTAACCAACTGTTTGTTGAAGCACAAATAACCTCTGAAAATTTGTTTGTGTAATACTCTTTAATGCTTTTTCCTTCAACAGCATAAATAACATCTTCTAGATTGATATTGTCTTTTTTAGCTAATTCAACATTATGTAATTGTGTGACTACAAGAGAATCATTTACTATTTTACCAGTAAAAACTGGAAATTTAGTCAACACTTTATTCATCATATAGCTTGACTCATAATTAGCATGGGAATCATTTAGCTTTGAAAAAAGTTTGTCTTTAGCATATTCATATTTAATAGGGTCTGTTGCATTAAAATCGGAAATCATTTCTACTAATACTTTTGACCAAGGTGTATCGGTTAAATATAAGTTGACATTCCAATAATTCATTACATTCCAAAAGGAACTTAAAAATAATAATCGATGGGATTTTTTACTTGAATCAAAATTTTCAATTCCTTTTTCATTTTTATAATTGACAGAATTATTTAATGAATTAATTGAAGCATAATAATCTCCAATAGCCGTATTGGTTTTAATCTTGTTCAATAGCTCGATAAGTTCTGCATTGAACTTTGAGGTTTCAATCCAATTAAAATCAACATTTTTTTTAAACGTTGTAGGAGCATTAAACACTTCTTCATTGGTATTGAATTTTGTTTTATCAGTACCAAACTTTTTAATCCAGCTTAAGAGTTCAATATTAAGTTCCTCTTGTGTTTTAGTGTTTTCTATGTTGTCGAATTCTTTTATGAATTCTTCATTAAAATAGAAAGTTCCTTTACTTACAGTTGGATGTTGGTATTTAACCAAACCCCAAACATGAATAAACTCTTCTATTTTTTTG
>CAIRMK010000153.1 GCA_903879645.1 uncultured Bacteroidota bacterium | reverse complement strand
GTACCGCTACTAACAAGCTGAGCGTATTTACTACCAAATGTTTTATTAATCTCTTGTTCCAGTTCCTTTGCTTTCCATCTGCCTTTACGGGCAGCATCAAAACCATAACGCATAAGAATTCCGGTTTCTAATACTTCATTTACTTCCTTCCTTTCTTCCTCTCCAAATAATTCAAATCCTGGCATATTATATAATTAAAAAGTAAAAAATTAAAAGGCAAAAGTAAGGAAAAGGATAATTAGCTAATGTGATGATCTGCTAATTTGATGATGCATGCAATATACAAGGCAAGGAGGCATTAGGCAAAGAGGCAATAGTAATACAGGAAATACAAGAAACTAAATAGTCGTCCCTCAAAAACCCCTTTTTTAAGTTTTGGGTATAAAATGCCCCCAAACATCCAAATAAATTATGTAGATGAGTTTCCAACAGAAAATGGCCTCTTTAATCAAGAGGTTAATGACTCGTTTAAAGTTCATTCCTATAGCAGCTAAAATAATATTCATATTATCTCCAATTATCCCTTTAAGATAATTTCTACATAGTCTATAGTCCTTTTTTAAGTGTCCTATAATGGGTTCTATTGCAGCTCTTTTACTATGCTTTTTTCTTTGTGCTTTTGTGATGTTTTTATTCGGTTTAGGAATGCAGATTTGGGTTTCTTTATATTGAGCACTTCCCCTGTAACCTCTGTCAACATACACCTCTTTTACTGGCTGTCCAGTTAAGCGTATTACTTGTTCTAATACGTCAGGAATTGTTTTGGAATCATGTATGGTTTGAGTAAAGTTTAGTGCTCCAACTATGATTCCTGTATTTTGTTCTATTGCAATTGACGCCTTGCTTCCAAATTCAAACTTTTTATGCTCTTTCCCTTTGCTATAACATTTTACGTCAGGTTCATGTAAACTATAAATTTTATTACTATCCCCTCTTTGTTGGGTAATTACTTTCTGATATAGTTTTAAAGTTGGCAAATAAATGCCAAGCCTTGATAATGGTAGCTTGTGCGCTATATCTCTGATTAATCTGCCTGCTATTATCTTAATCCTTTTGTTTGCTTTTCTAGCTGTTTTTGCTCCCCTCTTGGTGTTCTTGAATCTTTGTGTATGGCTTAATTTGCTGACTACTCTTGTGTATGATTGACGTAAATCAATTGATTCTTTATCCGCTATTTTCCAACAGCTTTTTATGATCTTTTTATACTGTTTATCATCCGTTGGATAGGTGATATTTTTCTCTTGAACAGTAGTATCAACGCTAATAGTGATGGCTTCTCCATTATCATTATCAGATGGCCTATTAATACGAATGCTTTCTTGTAAAATCAGTTCGATGCCAGGTACCCCTATACGGGTTCTAAAAGCAATGAGTTCAGTAGGAACACAAGGAATATTGCACTGAAAATATTCCTCTCCACTAAAGTATTGGTAATACAGATTTTCACTCCATTGTTCTACCAGTTTTTCATCACTTAAATCACGAAGATGTTTCAAAATAAGTAAAGAAACCATCAGCCTAATAGGCTTGGCTGGACGACCATTATCAGCGCAATAAAGTGGTGAAAAAGCAACTTCGAATTTTTCCCATTGTACTAGGTGCGCCAGTTGATATAATGGATGTTTTTGGTTTAATTGATCTTCTAAACCAAGGAAAAATCCAAGCTGGGAATTTGTTTTTTTCGTTGAAAGCATATTCAAATTTGCAAGATTTAAACAGAATATGGACAAATCTTGCAAAATAAATAGTCTATTTTATTAAGACAATTCAATGTTTATATAGCCTACAACACTTTTTGAGGGACGACTAAATACATTACTCTTTTAAAGTATACCCAACGCCATTTTGGATGTAAAATAAAAGTTGCTCGAAAAAGCCACATAAAAAAAGAGGAGGAGGCTGTTAATAATTTTAAAAAACTTTGGTCACAAGTG
>CAIRMK010000152.1 GCA_903879645.1 uncultured Bacteroidota bacterium | reverse complement strand
TTTTCTTTTGCTCGAATTACCATTTCTTCGGGGGTAAGAGCAGGAGGTTTCGGACCTTTTATTTTCCTGATTTTGGGTTCTTTTGATTGAACAATTTCTAAATTTTCTACGACCTGTACTAGTTCTTCTTTTATCTCTGTTTCTGTCTGTATGAGGTCATCTTTATTGATTTTTAGGAGTTTAATTAAAAACGAAGCGATGAATTTTCTCATGATTTTATCTCATCTTTATCACGTGCCGATTTGTTTTCATTAAGCCATTCAAAGAGTTTTTTCGAACTTGAAAGGACATCTTGAGACAACCTTAATCCTTTTTTATCACACAGAAATTGAGCAAAAGCTATTTGCCTTGGACTTGGTCAGCAATTCCCGCTAGGAAATATTAGAAGGCCAATTTTTTTGTGAGACAATCGCCCTTTTTCGCTCCTGATATAGGTCGTTTTAAATTTTTATAGCAATGAACATTAACAACAGTTGGACACCATGAACAAAAACGCTAAAGCATAAAATTGCTTTAGAGTGAGAAGCGAGGAGGATCTAAAATAGCAGAATAAAAGACATCCCAGCTTCTTACAAAATAATTAAAAAAGACACCTCTGCATCTTTCCCAGCATCGTGTACGAGTGATACACTTTGCCAGGACTGCTTGAAAGGTTTTATTGAAAGCTTCTAAGATTTGATCAATTAAAAAGGCAAGAAGCATCAGCCCGGCGAAGACATTCGCGAGTCCTTCATACCCGTGGCCGTAGTTATGTTCAAAATGGTATCCTTTTGTTTTTAACGTGTTAAACGTTTCATTCTCTATTTTCCAGCGTGCGCGTGCTCCTTTCACAAGTGTCCTAACATTTTTCTGAGTTACCTCCAGGTCTGTTACCCACATCCGTTTTACAGTTTGCTTTGTTTTTAGGTTGGTTTCTTCGTTATAAATAACATTCACTAATAAATCTGGATTGGCATCATTTAAGGGAACTTTATTCATAAATCGATAACGATTGATGAGAGGATGATTGGTCTGAGTAAAATCTTCAATATCTGGTTCTGTGCCCGCCCAAAAATAGTCATATAAAGCTTTATGATCATCTTCTTTGGCGACAAGGAGATAGTGCACATTTTTTTCCTTCAGCTTTTCAATAAAAGGTCCTCTTGAATAAAGACCATCTCCTAAAAAAATGACTTTTAATTTTGGATGATCCTGTCGAAAATTATCAATCCAACGTTTTCCAGCGTTCTGTTCACAATCATTCTTTTTTTGACCATCTTCACGGACAATCGGTTCAAATCCAATTGGAAATACAGTCTTCATGTCTGGATGAACGACGCTACCCACCAGCATTTGATGATGGTATGTCGTGGTCTCATTAGCTTTGCCCTTATTGTAAACCTTTGTGCAACAGTGGTCGCATTTAATTTCATTTGAGCTAAAAAATTCGGTGCCATCTCCGCTAATTAAATAATAGTCATCATAAAATTTCATTGTCTCAAGAGCTTTCGTGCGTTGCAGAGTTCTAAAATGTGCTTGCAAACTCCAACGAATTGCTTGGGTCAAATTATTTTGGTCAAGACGTTCGCGTAATTGTGTATCGCAGGGAACTTGATCAAGACCATATAAAGTCTTTAAGTTGGAACGAATTTGTGCCTCCGACAAACGTTCTTCTTCAAATTGTAATAAGGAAGGATATTTCAAATGAAATATCGCTAAACCAGACATTAAGCAATCCGTTAGGGAAAATTTATAATTCTTATTGAAACCGACAAATCTATTAAAGGTGCTACGCGTCTTCTGTAATAGAGTTTCTGTCTGAAACCAAATGCGAGTCTTGTTCATGTGGCATATCCATAAGAAGAGGATTCCTACTCGAATCTTTATTATAGTTTGAGACAACTTTGCGAAAAATATTTATCAAAACAACTAGAAAACCCTTATATGTGGCTCCTTAGACACTACGACGGGAACTGCTGGGACTTGGTTCCAGGTCTTGAGTTTTTTCGTTGATCATACGAGCAACTATCGATTTCAATTCAACAGTTCTATCATTGGGAACCCAAACTTGAACAAGCGTAAGATTTTTGTCTCTCATTTTTTTTCGACGTCTTTGTTGTTTTTCTGCAGCAGTAAAAGCCATAAAAATATCCTCCACATTTTTTAGCAGACAGTCACCATATGTTGAGTCATACAATAAAAAATGAAATGCCGTAAAGTCCACACAACATCCTGAGGGATTTTGTTTTTTATGAAAGAAACAGATTCATTTTTTGATATTATAGATGCGTTGGAGCTGCTTTAAGAGCTATGACCGTTAATTCACTGGTGTTCTGTACCCGTCGTAAAGTCTGGTCTTGAGGCTTATGGTTTTTATATTGATGGATCGAAAGATACCTCGTTTAGGAGATTATCTCTTTTACCACCTCAACTTCTAGCAGCTCCAACACTGTCTTAACCTCTATAAGAATAAAAGGAGTGGTTATCATGGGCAAGCAAAAAGAAGTTTCTCGCACAAAAGAACTTGAAGTCATGAATCCAAATGCTGCAGGTATAGATATTGGTTCAAAAGTTCATTATGTTTGTGTTCCGGAAGGCCGAGATAGTGAGTGTGTCAAATCGTTTGAGAGTTTTACAGAAAATCTTAATGAGATGGCAGAATGGCTAAAAAAATGTGGTATAATCTCTGTTGTTATGGAGTCCACGAGTGTTTATTGGATTCCTGTGTATCAAATTCTTGAGAGAGCAGGGTTTGATGTTAATCTTGTGAATGCTCAACATGTCAAAGGTGTCCCCGGTCGCAAAAAGACAGATGTTGAAGATTGTCGTTGGCTGCAAAAGCTTCACAGTTATGGACTGCTGCAAGCTTCATTTCGTCCTAACGATGAGATTTGTGTGCTTCGCAGTTATATTCGTCAACGAGCTCGTTTAATTGAAAATGCTTCAACTCATGTTTTGCGTATGCAAAAAGCTTTATCAGAAATGAATATACAG
>CAIRMK010000151.1 GCA_903879645.1 uncultured Bacteroidota bacterium | reverse complement strand
GTCCGCACTGTGGCTTTAAGAAGCCTTCTACTATATTAATGACAGAGAGCGATATAGAGAAGGAGATCTTCTGTATAGAAGGCGATAGAACTATGAAACAAATTAGTAAGGCACTGGCCGGGAAGGTTCGAAAGTCATTTGAGCCAATGGAAGCTTCTTTACTGTCTTTTACATAACAATGTGCAATCATTTCTCCAATAGAATCCCAGTCGGAAACAATAAATCCTTTAAAATTCCATTTATTTTTTAATATATCGCTCTGTAGGTATTTATTTGCAGTAGCTGGAATTCCGTTGATATCATTGAATGAATTCATAAATGTAGCAGCACCAGCATCCAAAGCAGCTTTAAAGGGTGGCAAATAGGTTTCCCACAACATTCTTTCACTCATATCAACCGAATTGTAGTCTCTACCCCCTATCGCTGCACCATAAGCAGCAAAATGTTTCACACAGGCCATGACCGAGTTCAAATCACCCAATTTGTCACCTTGAAAACCTTTAACTCTTGCAAAGGCAATTCTAGAGCCTAAATAGGTATCTTCTCCTGCTCCTTCCATAACTCTACCCCAACGTGGATCCCTTGAAATATCTACCATTGGTGCAAAAGTCCAATGAATACCACTAGCAGCAGCTTCTGTGGCAGCAACTCTAGCGCCTTGCTCTATAGCATCCATATCCCAACTTGATGATTCTGCTAAAGGGATTGGAAAAGTAGTTTTATATCCATGAATAACATCTAAACCAAATAACAAAGGAATTTTCAACCTTGATTGCATGGCCAATTCTTGATATTGTCTTGTGTATTGATACCCAATAATATTCAACATAGAGCCAATTTTCCCTGATTTTATTTCCTCTTGTTTATTGTTATTTATTGTCAACGGCCCCGTAATAGTATTATCACCGGAATATTGATTAAGTTGACCTATTTTTTCATCCAAAGTCATTTTATTTAATAAATCATCTATTTTTTGATCTATAGATTTTTGTTGTGAAAAAACAATGGTTGTAAAAAAGAAAGCTATTAATCTTAAAAATATTTTATTCATATTAATAGATTAATGTTTGTATAGCGTGTGGTAAAATAGTTACTTCTGAAGTTGAAGTTCCAATACAAAGATTATAAACTAACTTTTGACCACTTTGATTCATAACAATTGTCACAACTTTTCCGTTAGGATTGATAAATGAAGTTGTTAATAATTGGCTTCTACTAGCAACACTACTCACTCTTTTGGCTCCTTTATCTATGAATTTTGAAAAATGACCAATAATATAGTAAGATGGGGTGTAAATCAACTCACCTGTTGAGGTATTAGCATGTATTGGTGAAAAACAAAAATTACCAACATGATTGGGACCTCCATTTTGGTCTAATAAAACGTTCCAATCTGTCCATCCCACTGTTCCGTTACTAAAATCATTAATAATTGATTTTCCATAACGCTCTCCATTAGACCAAAGTTGGTATTTATTGACATCAAATTTTTCCACGCAACCTTCTGTAAAGAGTAGATTTTTGGAAGGATACATATGATTTACTTTCGCAATGTTTTCATACATAGGACTTCCACCACTCCATGTTTCATACCAATGAAAACCTATACCCCATACATATTTACTAGCGTCTGGGTCGTCTAAAATGATGCTAACTCGTTGTGAAATCAAATCTCTATTATGATCCCAAACACATATTTTTTTATCTCCTAAACCAGCATTTTTCAAAGTGGGTCCAAGATAATTTTTAAGAAAATCTCTTTCTTCTTCAGCTGAAAAAATACAAGATTCCCATTTTTGTTTTGCCATAGGCTCATTTTGAATAGTCAATCCCCAAACAGGTAATCCTTCTTTTTGCAACGCATTGATGTATTTCACAAAATAATTAGCCCAAGACTGATTGTATTGTGGTAATAATTTACCTCCATGTAGAATGTCATTATTATCTTTCATAAAAGCAGGAGGCGACCATGGACTAATATACAATGAAGCATCGTTACCAATGGTTGCCATTACCTTTTTTAGTAATGGAATTCTAAATTGTTTATCGTGATCAATAGTAAAAGAATGTAATACTGCATCACCTTCCTTTATGTAACTATAACTATCAGAACTAAAATCGCAACTACTCATATTAGTTCGTACAATAGTATAACCAATTCCTTTCTCCTTACTATAATAAGCGTCCAAGAGCTCTTGTTGCTTGTTAACAGGTAATTTGGCAAAAACTTCGGCACTAGCGTCAGTAATAGCTCCTCCAATTCCAAGAAAGGTTTGAAACTTTTTATTAGGGTTAACAAAAATGCAAATTTGCGTTTCTAAAGGCTGTTTCATTTCAAAAAACTTCAAATCATCTGTTTTAGATAATTTAAAATTAGTACTGTCAGCAGATGTAAAAACTTCAACACTTTTATTTTTGGCTGAATATGGAACAAGTCCATTATTATTTTTTTGAGAAAACCCTAAAACAATTGAAAATGAGAATAGAATTGAGATTATTTTATTCATAGTATTTAAAAAATGTAAGTAGCTATAGAACCCGCTTCTAAAGAAGTGGCAACCCATCTACCATTGTATTTTATATTAAAAACTTCGGAAGTAACTCCATCATTTTCCACAAGAAGTACTATTTTTCCGTCGGGTCTTTTAAAAGCAACGTTATTAAGATTTCCAGATTGTGTAGAGGCAATTCTTATAGAACCAACTGGGACAAATTTTGATGCATGAGCAATAATATAATAACTTACATTTCTACTAAAAGTAGAACTTCCTGTAACAGTTATAGCACCTTTACACATTGTGCAACCTCCAGAAGTATGAGGTCCAAAAGAAGCATCGTTGGCTAAATTCCATTCAAGAGCATTGACACTCCAATTTCTCATTGATCCAATAATAACATTTTTAGTGTGCCACTTTAAATCTCCAGCAAAATCTCCTGTTGAAGATGTCCATTGTTCTGTAAAATATAATTTCTTATTAGGGAAAGCATCATGAACAGTTGTTAATGCACTTATATCTCCAGCATATAAATGAAAGGCTGAACCATCAACATAAGAATTTGCAGAAGTGTCTGTAAGAACACTTATTGGATAACTTGGCACATCACAATTATGATCATAACAAACAATTTTGGTAGTAATATTTGCATTTTGAAAAGCAAGTCCAAGTTTTTTTATAACACTAATTTGTTGAGTTGCCGACATCAACATACTAGGATTATTTCCAGCATTTAAAGGCTCATTTTGGGGACAAACTGCATCAATACTGATTCCTTGAGTTTGCATAGCTTGAATATATTTTACAAAATAGGTTGCATAAGAACTATAATAAACTGGATTTAAGTTATTTCCAATTGTAGAATAAGTTGATTTCATCCAAGAAGGTGCCGACCATGGCACTGCCATAATTTTTATATTTGGATTGATAAGTAAAATTTCTTTTATTAACGGAATCAAATTTGTCATATCTGGTGACAAACTGAATTGAGTTTGTGATGTATCCGTCTGTCCATTTGCCAAATCATTATAGGAAAAAGGAGCAGAATTTAGATCAGAAGCACCAATACTGATTCTTAAATAACTTATTGCTATTGAATTAGCACTAGTACCAAATAACTCTTGTAATAATTGCTGTTTGTTGGTAACACTTAACCCATTTATAACCTCGGCACTACCGCCAGTGAGGGCATAACCAAATCCGTCAATTGTTTGAAAGGTTTGTGTTTCATCAACTTCAATATTTTGATAACTATTTGGTGTAGTACCAAAAATAAAAAATGCAGTTTGTTTTTGAAGCAATATGGATTGATCCGATTTAGTTATCCAAACATCCATATCGCTTGCCACGACACCATTATCTAAAATAGTTCCTGTTGCTACAATTGGAGTGGTATTGGCGGTATTGGTAGAAGTTATCGTTCCCATTAAAGTAAAAGTCTCTGTTGATTCTGCTATTGAATCATTATTAGTTGGAACATTTACTGTAAATGATGTGCTTCCAGAAGGAATTGTTAGTACTGTTGCTGAAAGCATTGTAAAATCAATAATGCTAGCTGAACCAGGAGTTGTAACAACATTTATTGTCGTTGCTGTTGTACTTACTTTACTTAAAGTGATAGTAAAAACAACATCATTTCCTTCAATAACTGGAGTACTAGAAATAGAGACTAGAGGCTTTGTTTCTGCAGGAGGAGCTGAAGTATCCTTTGGCGAAGAACATTTTGATATTATCAAAGCTATTGAAAGAAAAAGAAAAAACTTCATTTTGTTTTTTATTGTTTTCATTTTTTTTATTTAAAGTTTATTTCAACATAAACAGGTAAATGATCTGATGGATATTTTAAGTCTTTAGAATCACTTAAAACAGCATATTTTTTTATAATAAAATAACTGTTTTTAGATACAAATATATAATCAATCAACTTTTCAACAGGCTCATTGTGTTTAAATCCATTAAATGTTCCTGATGGTCCAAATGGTTTTTGCTTTGCTATTTCTCGACAATCAAGCATTTCTCTTTTAAGACTAATAATTCTTTCTTCAAAGGGTTCAGAATTAAAGTCTCCCATAAAAATCACAGGATATTTAGTATTATTTACTAACTGAATTCTATCAAGAATAAGTTGAATACCTTTTGTTTTGGCTATTTCTCCTAAATGATCTAAATGTGTATTAAAAACCCAAAACTCTTTTTTTGATATTTTATCTTTAAAAAGAGCGTAAGTACAAACTCTATTACAAGCTGCGTCCCAACCTTTAGAAATAATACTCGGTGTTTCTGATAACCAAAAAGTAGTTTCTTGTGTAACAGCAAAACGCTCATTTTTATAATATATGTTTGAAGATTCTCCTTTTCCGATTCCTTCTCTTCCTATTCCAATATAATTATACTTTGGAAGATAATTTTTAATATCAGTTACTTGACTTGGTGTAG
Organism: uncultured Bacteroidota bacterium; assembly: GCA_903879645.1. Taxonomy (GTDB): domain Bacteria; phylum Bacteroidota; class Bacteroidia; order Flavobacteriales; family Flavobacteriaceae; genus Flavobacterium. The sequence continues at coordinate 7,313 of CAIRMK010000151.1, read as the reverse complement.
CTTCTTGAACTCCAAAAATATCAGGCTCATAGAATTGAATTTGAGAAGTGGAAAAATCTTTTCTATTGGTCCAACTATTTTCGCCATCAGATTCTAAACTCAATCTAATATTGTAAGTCATTACTTTCAAAGATTGAGCATTAAAAACTTGAATATTAACAATTAAAATCAATACTAAATATTTTCTCACTTTTGATTCTTTTAAATTACCCACCAATGCTTCTGAATTAACAGAAGCAAAAAATGGATAACAACTTAAATAAAAAAAATTACTACTTTATTTTTAACCTAATTATTAATTAATAACCTGGGTTTTGAGTCAAATTTGGATTATTATCTATAACAGATTGAGGAACTGGCCACACTAAATCGTTAGTAGATAAATTACCAATATAAGGCATTGGAGTGACCACATTTGATTGTGTCACCGGATTGTATACTGGATAAGTTTGTTGTGATAAAATTTCTATGGACTTGCCTTCTCTTTTTAAATCAAACCATCTTTGACCTTCAAAAGCCAATTCTAAAAATCTTTCATTAAGAATTTTATTAATTGCATCATCTTGAGATGTTGCTGGGGCAATGTTTGCTAAATTTACTCTTGTTCTAATTTGGTTAACCAAGGTCATTGCTCCTGCCAAATCACCTGAATGAGCCAATGCTTCCGCTTTAATCAAAATAATATCTGCTAAACGAAAAATATAGAAATTTTGTGTTCCATCAGTAGCACGCATTTTCCAAGGATTTGGAAATTGAGTATAACTTGTCCAATAGGGATCAGCAAAAGTTGTTGGTATTTTTTTTATTGAACTCGCTCTTCTTTTAGTGTCTAAGGCATTATAAACTGTATGTGATGGGGTATTGAATTTTTTCCAGTTGCTACCAATAAATACATTAGTACACCAAGAATTTATCAATGTTCCTTGTCCTTGTCCGTTTACTTCCCAAATAGACTCATTATTTCCTTCGTGAGCATTATCAAATAAATTATCAAAATTTGACAACAAACTATAACCTCCATTAATAACTGCATCTGAATATTGAATAACTTTTCCCCAATCTGGATTTGGTTTAGTAGCATAAACTTTAGCCAATAAAGCGTTTGCAGCACCTTTAGTTGGTATATATTTGCTAGAGGGTGCAGAAGTTGAAGCTGGAGCTTTATCTAATGCAACCAAACAATCAGTAATAATAGCATCATAAACTTGAGAAATTGGTTTTCTTGAAGGATATAAATCAGGATATAATTGATCAAAATTTGCAGAATTTACAGAAGAAATATAACTATTCACAATTGGATAATCACCCCACGTTTGTACTCCTTGAAAACGAGTTAATGCTCTAATCAATGAGGCTTCTCCTACCATTTCGTCTTTACGAGCTTGTGTTAAAGCTGGATCAGTAACAGCATTAACATAATTGATTATTTTATTACATTTTTTTTCATCATCAACCAAATGCCCCCAATCTCTAGCAACAACATAATTTGTTGATATAATTCTATACTCATCTATTTGAAAAAATTCTTGTACATCAGCTCCAGCGTATGCCACATCAGCACCAGCATCCCCTAAAAAAAAATAATCAAATTGCCAGTTTTCATCCCCAAAAATGGCATAAATTGAATTCATATCTGATTCTGCACCAGCGGCATCTTTTATAACGTTTCCTGAATCTTGAGCTGCAGCAACATGATCTGTAATAGGCTCTGTATTTAATACATCTGAACAAGCTGATAACAATAAAATACTTGACATTGCAAGAAGTATTTTTTTTGAAATTATTATTTTTTTCATACTTTTATTTTTTAAAATCCGGCTTTTAAACCTAATATATAAGTTCTAACTTGTGGATAGGTTCCATAATCTACACCTGGTGAAGTTCCTGAATTAGAAAAATTAGCACTTACTTCGGGGTCAAACCCAGAATACTTTGTCCAAGTATATAAATTTTGTCCTGTTGCATAAAACTTTAATGAACTTAATCCTAAAAATGATTTTTTAAAGGTATAAGCTAAAGTTACAGCTTTTAATCTTACATAAGATCCGTCTTCAACAAATCTGCTAGAAACGTAAGTTGCTGTTGGGTCGTTAGCTTTTGGTACATCCGTAATTTGCCCTACAGTTGTCCACCTATTTAATACGGCTGTTGATTGATTTTTGGGACCTTGCATTGCTTCCAATTCTATTCTGGTAGCATTAAAAATATCGTTTCCTTGACTCGATGTAACCAAAGCGTCTAATGAAAACCCCTTGTAGGTAAAAGTATTGGTCAAACCAAAAGTATATTTTGGTAAGGCATTTCCAATTACAGTTCTATCGCTTGGTGTTATAGCACCATCACCATTTAAATCTTTATATTCTAATTTTCCAGTGTTTGGGTTTACTCTATCAACAACATAACCATAAAAATTCCCTAATGGTTGATTTGCTTCAAGTCTATTTACACTTTCATAACCATAAAGCTCAATTGGTTGATATCCCATTTTTAACATATTACTTTTTATAAATGAAATATTAAAATTAGTATTCCAATTAAAATTACCTTTGAAATTAATTGTATTTACTGCAAATTCTAAACCTTTGTTTTCTAATTCTCCTGCATTGTATGTATAATTTACATTACTTATCACAATGCTTCTCACAAGATTAATTGTATTTCTTTTAAAAATATCAGTTGTCAACCTTACTCTGTTATTAAAAAATCCTAAATCTAAACCAACATTAATATCGGTAGTAGTCTCCCATGTTAAATCTTTATTTTCGTAATTTACAGGATTAGTAGAACTTGAACCAACCGGCATCAATGAATACCATGCATATTCGCCTAATCCAGATATATTACCACTTTTACCCCATCCCCCTCTTAATTTTATTTCGGAAACAATTTTATTGTCTTTAAATAAATTTTCATTAGAAATTATCCAAGCTCCTGAAATTCCAGGAAAATATCCCCATTTATGCCCCGTTGCCAATTGCGATGAACCACTTGCTCTATAGACACCATTTAAAATATATTTGCCTTTATAATTATAGGTTGCTCTACCAAAATAAGATACATAATTTTTTTCTCTAATTATTTCAAAAGTACTCAATGGGTTAGTATACATCATTTGACTTAAATCCAACTCTCTCAAATCGGTTGGAAAACCAGTTCCCTCAATTTGATTTAAGTGATAATTGTATTTTTGAATACTATTCCCTACTAAAAAATTCAAATCATTTTTGCCTGATTTTAAAGAATAGTTTAATGTATTTTCAAAATTCCAAACATAATTGGTTGTTATATGCTCTCTTCCAATACCATTCAATGTTGGATCTGTAGTATTACTACGTCCTGCATTAGATCGATAACTGTCAATAAAATAATCATATACACTTCTTGACATGTCTACTGTTGATGAAGGTTTCCATACTAAATTTTTAAGCAATGTAATATCTAAACCTAAATTTGATAAATAACGATAAGTATTTGTAGTTTCTACTCTACTTTGAAATGAAACAGGATTTTCTAACGATGCAGAAGGATTTAATGCAAACTGACCATTTTGTAAACCACCTGGATTTGTACTTGAAAATGTAGGATCGGTTGGTGAATAATACAATCCGTTGGATGGATTTAAGATTCTTCCTTGTAATTCATCAGCATAAACAGGTAAAAAGGCTGGTGTCGTAAGAGTACTTAATATTACACCTCCTTGATTAGCACTGTTATTATCACTTGTATTATAAAATTTAGTGTGCATAAGATTCATATTGACATGTGCTTTCAACCAAGGAGTGGCATCAACATCTAAATTTATTCTTCCCGATAATCTAGAAAACATTGATGGACTCACAATTCCTTGTACATCTTGGTATCCTAACGATGAAAAAGTTTTAATTTTATCTGAACCACCAGAATACGAAAAATCTAAATTTTTATCAGTACCTGTTCTAAAAACTAAATCTCTCCAATTAGTATTAATACCAGAATACATAGGATTATTAGCTTGATTAACATAAGCAGAACTTATTTCAGACATCAACGATTTATATTGATCCAAATTTAATACATCAATATTTTTAACAATTTTCGAAGCTCCATAATAAGAACTGAAAGTAAATACATTTTTGTTTGCTTTTCCTCTTTTAGTTGTAATTAATACGACTCCCGAACTACCATTCACACCATAAATTGCAGTAGCAGTGGCATCTTTTAATATTTGAATGTCAACTATATCCTCTGTACTAATTCCTTCAGTTGAATATGTTTGTACTCCATCAATAACATATAATGGGTTGGTTCCTGACTGAATTGAATTTAATCCTCTAATATTTATGCTTAATCCTGCACCAGGTTTACCTGATGTTTGTACCACATTTACACCAGCAGCATTTCCTTGAATTGCTTGTCCGACGTTATAAATGGGTCTGTCATCAAAAGCATCCGATTTTATAGATGAAATGGCATTGGTAACATTTTTCTTCTTTTGAGTTCCATATCCAACATTAATAACAACTTCCTCAAGTTTATTTGACTCTTCAACTAACAAGATATTCACTATTTGTGAAGTTATAACTTTAATTGTTTGCGATGCATAACCCACATTAGAAAAAGTTAATACATCATTTGCATTGGCTTTAATAGTATAGTTTCCATCAATATTTACCATTACTCCCTTTTTAGAGTTTTTAATAACAATATTGGCTCCTGACAAAGGTAGCTTTGTTTTGGAATCTAATACGTTCCCTTTTATTTCTATGATTTGCGCATTGACAAAAGAAAAAGCAAAAATAAAAAGTAAGCTTATATATTTTTTGATTTTCATAGTTCTACTAAATTTAGTATGTGTTTTAGAATGGTACTTAAGTGAATTTTAAAAAAACTTTTTTGGACATTTATTACAAACAAATGTTCAAAAAAATTCGTTTTATTCAAGAAGCCTTTTCAAAATAAAACTTAATATTAGGTAAGAGGTTTAATAAAATAATCCCTTACAACTAAATTGTTGTAAGGGATTATGTTTTAAAATATTATTTTTTAATCAATTTAACTGTTTCAACACCAGAAGCAGAAGTAATTTTTGCAAAATAAACACCATTGTTTAACACAGAAGCGTCAACAGTAGCCTGATTTGAATTTGTAGTTTGTGTTAAAACAATTTTACCAAGAACATCAATTACTTGAATAGAATTGATTTGATTTTTTTCTGAAGTAAAATTCCAAAGATTAGTTGTTGGGTTTGGATATACTTTAAATGATGAATTAGAGAAAGAAGCATTCGACAAAACATTTGTAAAAGTCCAAGTACCAGTACTTCTATCAAAATCAACATTATAAGTTGGTCCCCATGGAATGTAAATATCACCACCGCCACCAGCAATTCCGTTTTGAGCAGTTCCAGTCAAAGCTAAATTATTTGATCCATTAGCTCCACCCGTACCATATTGGTATGTCCAATCGTGATTATCTCTAAATTTTAAATGCATTTCTGTATCACTTCCTCCAGCAAGAGTTGGTGTCCAAGAAGTTTGGGTAAAATGAATATTATCAGTAGTTGCTAAATCTAAATCAGTTCCCCAACCAGAACCTGTAAAATTACCTATCATACTTACCACTACTGGCTCAAAAAGATATTCTGCAGCAGCTGAAGTAGATGGCATAGTAAAATAAACATTATAAGCACCAGCTGTTACCGGTATAGTACCTCCAGAAACAGTTACTCCTCCAGTTCCATCAGGAAATGGTCCGCCCCATTGAGCAGTTATAGGAGATGACTCTTTAAAACTTGCAGTTCCTCCAGGAAAATACATGCTCTTTTTAGCATAAGCAGCTCCATTAGAAGTGTTCATTTGAACATCGGCAGCTAAACCTCCACCATTAACTTTTATAACTGGGTTAGGATTAATACCAGGTGTAAATGAATATGTTTTATCAACAGCATTATAAGTTACATTCCAAAAACCTAATGTTCCAACAATATTATTACCTCCATTTATGGTTAAAGTTCCACTTGGAAAACCAAATGGAGCAGTATTTGCGCCTGTAAAACCACCAGTTGTAGCCCATGTTCCGCCTTCAGAAAATTTCATATTACCATCTCCAACAATTTCAAAGTTAGATGCAGTCCAAATTGTACCTCCATCAGTGGAACTTAACACTAAACCTCCTGGTTGATTCCACCCACCTGTTCCTGTTCCAGTAATTGTTACTGGACCTGCAACTTGTGCGTTTACGCCTAATCCAAAAATTAGGGCAATAATAAAATAATGTAGTTTTGTTTTCATAAATTAATAAATATAAATTATTAGTTAATATTGTATCATCTCATATTAAGAAATGATCATTTTTTGGTAACACAATATTAACTTTTGTTTTACGAAATCGATATAATTAAATTACACTTGCAATACGCTTTAATTTTCTTTATTACTTAATCAATACATTTATTTTTGTATATATATATATTTAAGCATTTTAAATTAAATTAAAATTCATATTTTTGTTTATGCTTACGAAATAACAACTACAATTAATTTTCATCATATATGTATAAATCAATACTTTTTATTTGGTTAATAAGTATTTCAATAGGAGTTAGTCAAACTAAAACAATTGATTCAGTTATACCAGAAAAATTAGAGACGTCTAAAATAGTTCATTATAGTAGAACCGATTTTATGGCAGATCCTCAGTTTTGGACAATGTGTGAAAATGAAGATGGAACATTAATTTTTGGAAATAATGATGGGGCGTTAGTTTTTGACGGAGAACATTGGAAAAAAGTATTTCTTCCCAATAATTCCTCTATAAGGAGTTTAGTCAAAACAAAGAATGGCAAAATATATGCTGGAGGTTACAATGAATTTGGGACGTTGCAAAAAGACAAATATGGAAATTATTATTATAAATCTTTACTTTTAGATTTTCACTTAGAAAATAAAAACATAGAAAATCTTTGGCAAGTACACCAACTAAATAACCTAGTGATTTTTAGATCATTTTCGGAACTAATAGTCTTAAATAAGAATTTAGCAACAGAATTGCCGTCAAACAAGTCTTTTTTATATTCTGCTAAAGTTAATAATGATTATTTTGTTCAAGATTCTGGCTATGGCATTTACGTTCTTAACCCGAATTCGATGACATTAGAACCTCTATTTAATGATAATTGCATATTAAAAATTGATCGATAGATGTTTCATAAATAAAATTTATATGTCATTAATAAAAATGGACATATCAGTGTCAGGATACGGTTCAACAATAAGTGAATACTTCATTTAAGTAATAGTATCAAGATGAATAAACCCATCATACTGAAAAATGAT
>CAIRMK010000150.1 GCA_903879645.1 uncultured Bacteroidota bacterium | reverse complement strand
TTCTAGGTTACCAGAAAAACCATCTAAATCAAATTCATAGGTTTCAGCATAGCAATTAATTGCAATTTGTTTAATATTTTCATTCAATATGTTTTGTTTGTTCAATATCATCTTCTCATACTCGCTATCTCTTTTGCTTCATTATCTGTAAAAACAGGTACAGCATTCGATTTATGCATCGTTGCAATACCCATCATCTTTTCACCTGTATATTTTTGGAATATTTTTCCACAAGTGATAAAACCTGTATCTAAGGATTCGTATTTTGGAGATTCACGACCAGCTGGTATCTTCGGCGATGAAAATGCACCTGTAGTCTTTTTGGATTTTGTTTTACTGAAATTGGTTGTCATGGATTGCATAGACACCAACCATTCTTCGTCTTGAAGTTTTTTGGATTTTAAAACTCTGCGATTCTTCCATTTTGGAATATAACCATAAACAATCATAATATAGAACTCCGATTTAAGAGTCCATTATACTATAAAAAAGTCTACTTGTCAAGCCGTCATTGGTACTAGGTTCCGGTACTATACTTGAAAGCGGAACACCAATCCAACGATTACTACCAGAAAAAGGTTGACAACAGAATGGTAATTAATCGTCCCATCCTTCATTTTTTACCATTTCTTCTACTTCCTCTATTTCTCGGCTCTTTAACTTCTTAATTTCACCATGTTCACCACTACGATGTTTGCTATGAAGATGGCTTCTTGCATAATCATAATCTTCATTGTAATCTTGATTTTTACGAAACTTACCTACAAATTTAGTCACTTCTTTTCTCCCTACCTCATCGTTTCAAAAGTAATGCCTTTAATTTTAGTTTCCGGCATATTATGCATATCCTCTTGGGACACATAAATGATTTCCGCATTAGGATAACAAATTTTTATAATTTTCAGTAATTGACATACTGTACCATCTGAATCATTAAATGAAAATACTTCATCGACTACTTTAATATTTTTAATAATTTCACGCCGAGTTTCGTAACTCTGCATAAAACCTCCACGAGCATACATCATCCACCAATCAGAATGTACCCCCACGATTAACCAATCACCTTTGAGGTGACACTTTTGTAATATGAGTAGTTCATCATAACTTAGTGGATCAAACTCGCCGCAGGTGACAATTATTCTTTCTTTATGGTGCATTTATGGCAATAAAGTTGGAAATGCCTCTTTTACGAAATTATATGTTAAACCTTTCACACCTTGGTCCTTTTTAAAGATGCCGATAATAACTTCTGCTTCACGGGGCTCGATTGATTCGAGCAGTTGAATAAGCAATTCTTTTCGTTTTCTTGGTGTTAATGCTTCTGCTGTGGGATTACCTTTTCTAAACAAATACAGTTTACGCATTTCAGTAGAAAGTTGACAACGTGAAATTCCTGGTTTGGTATCTGGAACAATATAATTATCTGGCATTTCTTTTACCAACCATTCGATTTGAGGATGGAAGGTAAGTTCCAATACCTCTACTAAAGCTTTAGATAAATTCTTTTGAATTACTTCCATTTTATCTTTTTTGCTCTTTACTTCTTCAAACTCATCAAATACTTCATA
>CAIRMK010000149.1 GCA_903879645.1 uncultured Bacteroidota bacterium | reverse complement strand
GAATTATTCAAAGCTTGCTTGATTTCCTCTGGGTTTAACCAAGCCACTTTTTCAATCCCTTCGTTAGCCTGCGGAATAAGTTCTCCTTCAAAATCGGTTTTCATTTCAAACCAATGAGTGATTTTTAATCTATAAACTCCATTACGCTTAAAAATGTGATAGGTTTTTTGAAGTTTATTACTGATTTTAAGCCTGCTTACGCCTGTTTCTTCTTCTACTTCTCTTATAGAACAATCTTCAATAGCTTCACCTTTATCACAACCTCCTTTGGGCAAATCCCATTTTCCATTTCTATAAATGAACAGAACTTCCCCTTTTTTGTTGTAAACTAATCCTCCTCCAGCTTTCTTTACTGGAATCTTTTCCTTTACTTTTTTCAGAATTTCTTTCTCATCTGGATAGTACAAATACGCTTTCTTAATCTTATTATTAAACATTTTCACAATAAGTTGTTCAATGTCTACACTTTCTAACAAGAACAATTGGAAATCGGTTTCCTTTGCGACTTCATTTGTCAAAAAAAGTGGTTTGTCGTTCACAAAAACTTTATACATTTGCAGTATGATTTTTAATAAAGAAACAGCCGAAAAAACAGCCGAATTGCTTTTACAAATAAATGCAATTAAATTGAATCCGTCAAATCCTTTTAAGTGGGCTTCGGGTTGGAATTCACCTATTTATTGTGATAACCGACTAACCCTTTCATTTCCAGCTATAAGAAATTATATTCGAGACGAATTTGCTAAGCAAATTGAAGACATTTATGGTAAACCTGATGTAATTGCCGGGGTTGCAACCGGTGCAATTGGTATAGGAATCCTCGTCGCGGAGGAACTTGGACTCCCATTTGTCTATGTTAGACCCGAACCAAAGAAACACGGGAGGCAAAATCAAGTAGAAGGTTTTTTACAAAAAGGACAAAATGTTGTTGTGATAGAAGATTTAATTTCGACAGGAAATAGTAGTTTACTTGCTGTTGAAGCTTTAAAAGAAGCTGGAGCCAATGTAAAAGGAATGATTGCTATTTTCTCTTATGGTTTTGATATTGCAGCTGAAAACTTTAAAAAAGCAAATGTAAATCTGAATACCTTAAGCAACTACGAACATCTTCTAGAATTGGCAGTAGAAAAACAATACATCACAGAAACAGAACAAATAACACTACAAGACTGGCGTAAAAGCCCATCAACTTGGGGTGTATAGATATTAAATTTTTGATATAAAATAGTAGATATTATGAACCTAGAAAGTCCAAAAGTTACAGTAGAAAAATCAGCTGACCATTTATTCCATGCATTGTCTGATGTTAAGAATTATGAAAAATTAATGCCTGAAAATATTGCTAAGTTTGAAGTGCTTGGTGATGATATTTTTAATTTTGGTTTAAAAGGGATGCCTGAAATTAAATTGAGATTGAAAGAAGGAGTTCCTTATTCTAAAATCAATCTTGCTGCAGCAAGTGATAAACTTCCGTTTACATTAGTTGCAAATATTGAGGCTATATCAGAAAATTCTAGTACTGTGAAATTAGATTTTGAAGGTGAATTCAATCCAATGATGGCAATGATGATCAAAGGTCCGATTTCAAAATTCATTGAAACTTTAGCTGAAAATATGCCTAAATTGTAAAGAAGAGATTCCTACGGAATGACAACTAAACATAAACAGAAAAACCTCGTATCAAATTTGATACGAGGTTTTTCATTTCAAGAACTCATTTTAAAACTAAACTAATTCTTCTTGATTTTTGAATTCAGCTACTAACGTTTTTTGAATTTCATAAGGAACAGGTTCGTAGTGATCAAAAGCTAAACTAAAACGAGCTCTACCTTGTGTTAAAGAACGTAAATCATTTCCAAATTCATGCATTTCTGCGTACGGAATATGCGCTTTAATTATCGTGAAATGACCTTCTGCATCCATTCCTTCAACCACAGCTCTATGTGTTTGAATATTACTCATAATTCCGCCTGTTAAATCTTCTGGAACATGAATTTCTATATGATAATAAGGCTCTAATAATTGAGGATCAGCATTATGGAAGTTTTCTTTAAAAGCCATCATACCTGCCAATTTAAAAGCCAAATCGTTACTATCGACAGAGTGCATTTTTCCGTCATATAAAATTACTCTTATATCACGAACATAAGAACCTGTTAATGGGCCTTCATGCATTTTCTCCATAATTCCTTTCAAGATTGATGGATGAAAACGAGTATCAATAGCACCACCAACGACACAATTATAATATATTAATTTTCCGCCCCAAGGTAAATCGTGTTCTTCTTTACCTCTAATGTTATAGCCTGTTGGCT
>CAIRMK010000148.1 GCA_903879645.1 uncultured Bacteroidota bacterium | reverse complement strand
TCTATTCCTTTTAGTTGGTTTACTAACGCCAACCCACCTTCTACTCCATGCAAGAAAACGCCTTTTGCCATTACATCGGCCATTTCGGTTTGTTTGGCAAAAATGGTAACACTTACAATTCCTTGTGCAGGATATCCTGTTTTAGGATTGATGATGTGGCTATAACGAACCCCATTAAATACAACATACTTTTCATAGGTTCCTGACGTTTCTACCGCGCTATCGACTAACGGAAAAGTAGCGAAGATTTTATTCTTATTCATCGGATTGATAATGCCAATCGTCCAGGGTTTGCCATCCGGTTGTTTACCCCAAGCCGAAATATCGCCCGAAACATTTGCAATACCCGAGGTGCATCCTATGGCGGTTAGCTTTATTTTTATTTTATCTGCAATAAACCCTTGGGCAATTCCTCCAAGACCGAGTTTCATTCCCACATCTCTCAAAAAAACTGTCTCGTTTTTTTCATCGAGTATAATCTTTTCATAGCCTACTTTTTCAACCGATTTCTTAATCGCTTCTGGTGTAGGCATTTCTTTCATAGAACCGTCAAACTTCCATATTTTATCCATGGCAGCATACGAGATATCAAAAGCACCATCGGTCAGCTTAGACACTTTAATAGCACGTTGAATTAACTGAAAAATCTCTGTGTCCACTTTTACTGGTTTGATTCCAGCATTTCTATTGACATCAGAGATTTGTGTTTGAGGCTTCCAATCGGAAACTAAATTTTCTATTCGAGATACTTCGGCTATAGCTGCATCTATATATTTATTACCTTCAGTAGTATCTTTGGCAACCACTGTCATCTCAAACGGACTGGTCATCATCACCAATTTTCGTTTTACGATGATTTGTCCAAAAGAAACAACCGAAAACAATAAGAACAGAACAACTACATGCTTTTTCATATTTTGGCTAATTCGTGCAGTTCTTCAATATATTGTTGAGCATCTATATTTTTATAAGCCGTCATACCCATTACTTTTCCTGTTTTATCAATAACAACTACAAATGGGAAATTACCGTCTTTGTTGTATTTCTCTGCTAACTGATTGTTGCTTTCTGTCAATTCTGGCGAAAGTTGATTGGCTTTCTTTTTTGGGAAGTCGGCTTTTACTAAGATCCAGTTTTTCTTCGCGTCTTTTTTAAATTCTTCCGATTGCCAAATGTTTTTATCCAATTTTATGCAAGGTCCGCACCAATCGGAACCTGAAAAAACTAATAAAATATGTTTGTTTTGTTCGGCAGCTTGTTTTTTGGCTTCGTCAATGTTAGTACCCCAAGTTTGTGAAAACCCTTGACATCCAACGAATAGTAACAACCCTAAAACTAAATTTTTCATAGCAATTTTTTGTTTTTTTATTACAAGTATAACTCAAAATGAGTGCTTCTATTTTCTTACAACTTTAGTTTTAAGTCAACTTTAAGAATGGTTAAATGTATATTGCTAAAATCGAAAACAATTAAGCGAAAAAATGCATTTTGTTTAATTTTAAACTTAAAAATTGAATAGCCATTTCCAAGCAATTCGGCATAGATGCCATTTTAGGCAATAGAAAAATTTAAACAGAATAAAAGAAGTTGTTTCACTTTGCAACGATATTTTAATATATTTGATTAAAATAAGAAGGCCTTAAAAAAGCATTATGCAATTGCAGCCAAAAGCTAAAACAAAATGGAAAAACATCTAGACGAAATAGCGAAAAAAGTAGGAAAAGAAATTAAGGCTTTTTTAAAACAGCAACAGCTATATGACAACAACATCAATGTCCATTTTAAAGTAGGTAAATATACTGTTTTATTCCACCGCAATAGCCAGTTGCATTCCAAATTTGAACCGCTGATTAATCTTCCTATCGAGTTCTTCCTGATATTTAGAAACTGCGTGATTGAAATGGCTGAGCTGTGGAGTGAATATGAAGAAAACGGAACCATTACTGGCACTTATATAACGGTTGACTACTCCATTGACTGCATTATTGACGATGAAATTGATTTATCGGGCACCATTGACGAATTAAAAACAAGAATCAATTCGCTTCAAAAAGAAATAGCCATCACCATACTAGATGAAAACTATGAAGAAGCCGCGCGATTAAAAAAAATTATAGACAACCTTCAATCTAAAATTGATAGTGTGTTGTAGTCATAAATAACTATATGCCTGAAGGGAGTAGTC
>CAIRMK010000147.1 GCA_903879645.1 uncultured Bacteroidota bacterium | reverse complement strand
GAATGTTTTACGTGAACGAAGTTACGTTTTAAGGAAGTAGTTTTTTGATAATAAAATAAAACTCAAATTCTTAAAACCGTCTTAAGTTTGTTTTTTATAATCTATAATCTTTTTCTTTAATTAATTCTTCTTTTTCATTCCACCATTTCCATATTCCAATTTTTTCCCTTTATAATTTTCAAACACCATTGCTAGTTTTCCGTTTTCATAATATTCAAAAACACTTACCATGTGAATTTCCGTTTTTTATATCTATGTACTTTTTTTATATTACCATTTTCAAAATAATAAGTTGATACACTAATTTTTATTTTTTTTTAATTTGTCATAATCGAACTGATTTAAATAACTCAAATTAATTTCAAAAAAATAACTAAAGTATTTTCCAATTTTATGACCATTCAAATTTGTCACTTCGGATACATTTCTATTCAGGCTATCTATTTCATTCTCTTTTAATAGATTTTCATTTTCAAAAGTTTTATATCCTTTTTATTTTGTATATGGATTATAAGAAGTCCAAATGCCAGTTTCTTTTCGATTTTGTAATAAGCTTCATTAACGTTATTTCTGGATTTATTTTATTATTAACGATATATTTCCCATCTTTAAGCTTTTTATTTAGGGTGAATCCATTGTCCTGTGAACAGATATATTTGTATTCCATAAACTTTTTATTTCCATATTCAATGCGATACTCTTGTCCTGATACGATTGTATGAAAAAGAATAATAATTAATATTGACAATGATTTCATAGTTGAATTTTACATAAAAATTCAATGAAATTATGCGCAACATAAATACATAGATTAATGTTTGTTTCGCTTTGCTTTCAAAAATATTGAAAATAAGTATAGACTATTTAATTGTAGCTCAAACAGTTTTTGTTAGTATTTTTTTGAGTTTAATCTTCTACTTCTTTTTTGAAAAATAGTAATTATCGCTAAAAGCCAACCAACAGGATAAGGTATAATAAGTAATCCCCACCCCCAAGATAAGTCGGAGGTTCCCCCAAAACCGCCAAGAGAAGATAAGTACCATAAAAAGTCCACTCCAAAAAGTATTAATAGAAAAGATAGAAAGAATTTTTCTCTATAGGAACTCATTCGTTTATGAGAAGCAAAAGCTACTAACGAACTTCCTGCTAGAATAACTATGGAACCTTCAAGAGGGTCTATTGCACCAAGTATAATTGCTACAACCCCAAGATTATAAATTATGTTTATCCATTTAGCCTCTTTTTTCATCTTTTTACGTAGTAAGATGTTGAATCAAATTTACAAAGAAAAAGAGTATGTTTTTCAAAATAAGTTAAAAAAAGCAACCCCACTTATAATAATAAGTGAGGTTGCGTTACTAGATATTATGATGTAGGAAGCCTAGGTCAAAAGACTTGAATGCAATAGTTTAATCGATAATTAATTTCTTAGTTTGTGTTTTTCCTTCAGAAGCCACAGTAAGGAAATAAACTCCTTTTTCAAGTTGCCCAAGGTTTATTTCTTGATTGAAAGTTGCATTAGTGTTTTTGTAGTCATTGATAAAGCATTTTCTTCCTCTTAAATCATATAGTTCCATTTTTACATCTTCTGAGGTAGATAATTTTACTATCATAATTCCATTGGTTGGATTGGGAGTAATTGTAAAGGACTCAAAATTATTTTGTTGATTAGCTAAAACAGGTGTTCCAGTAATTACAAAGTTGTCTACAATTACGCCTTCATTTTGTACACCAGGATCGGAAACAAAATTAAATCGGAAAATGATATTGGATTGAGGAGTAGCACCACCATAACCAAAATTAGGCATACTCCATGTGTAATTTACTTTGTCAGCATTGACTCCACCAATCTGGTTGGAATCATAACCCGCTCCTGTCCATTGTGCACCTACGCATAAGTCGCAATTAGTAGTATTTGGGGTATTAGAACTGTTGTACCAATTTGTTCCTGTGGTAGCGTCTCCTAGTACAGTCCATGTTGAACCACTATCTGTAGAATATTCAATATTGATATAATCATAATCCGGTTCTAAATCAAAAGCCATATCAAATTTAATCATTGGATTTTGAAATTGACTTAAATCATAACATTGAGAAACCAAATATGAATTCATACTATCAGGATACAATCCCGAAAGGTTGGTACCATATACATTAGATCCACCAGCAACAGCACTCGTCAACACGGAACCTGCTGCTTGACCTCTTTGCCATAACGTATTCGTGTTTCCTTTGTCATAAGAAATTAGACTATCGGTAGTAGCTTCAAAAGTATTTATCACGTTTACAACCCCCGGGTTATTTACTAATACCAAAGCCGTTTTAGTGTTATTAGCACTATTGCCATCATTATTAGTGGTTGTTGTAAATGAAATAGTATGGGTACCTCTACTTAAGGTTCCCATAGTAATTGGATAATTCATTGTTTGGCAAGCAGCTAAAGAACCTGTCCAAGTAGTGGTTGTAGAAGCACCTCCATCAATGCTATAAGAAATAGTTACTGATGTAATAGTGTTTGTTCCACTATTTTCAAAAGTAAGGGTAGGGTTGTTGCTGGCTCCACAAGCAACTGACATAGGTTGCACTACTTTCTTAAGGGCAACATCGGTTGGATAACCTACATATAAAGCACCTACATTAACAGCATGCCAAGCATTGGTCACTGCAATTACTTCCGCACTAGAACCACAATATAAATTATTGGCTACTTCTAGAGTTGCATTTCTCATATCTAAATAAGTAGCATTTGATGTTAGGTAATCTCTTTCAGCATAATAAACGATTTGAGATGATTTTGCCATTCCAATTCCAGTAACATTATACGCAAATGGAGTAGGAGCAGTGTTAGTTCCTGATTGTCCCGCTGTAACGATATAAAACCAATGATTAATAACACCGCTATTATTGTGTACACCACATTCGTCATTACCGCTAGAAGGGGTACAGTTTCCTTCATCGCCAGTAGTGGTCCAGTTAGTGCCTAAATAGGTGTCAGGATTTCCATGTGTTAAAGGAGCATTCATGCTTCTAAAAGGCGAAGTTCCTAAATCTTCTGCAATAGTAAAAACCGCCGCAGCATAAGGCCCGGTTAGTGTTCCATTTCTACCATATTGTTCTATACAAGCACCCCAAATATCGGAAAGCCCTTCATTAATGGCGCCTGATTGATTTTGATACGCTAAATTGGCTGTTGCAGCGCATACTCCATGACCAATTTCGTGTCCGCAAACATCAAGGGCTGTAAGAATATGTACCGATGAACTGCCATCACCATAAGACATTACTGTGCCATTCCAAAAAGCATTAACCAAGCTCGAACCTGCTGTCGAACGATAATGTACATAACTTTTTAACATGGTACCTTTATCGTCATAACTGTTTCTGTTGAAAATGTTCTTCCAAAAATCATAAGTCATTTCGGCTCCCCAATGGGCATCTAACGCCCCTTGATCTTGATTTGCATTGTTATATTCTGCCGTAGTCCAGTTGTTATCAACATCAGTGAAATTAGTGGTTGGATAACTTACAGTTCTAGCACTATTAAAAGTTTGTATTCCACCACCACGGGTATCATCTTTTAAAATATATTTATTTACACTAGAATCTAAAGTAGTTTTAATGGGCCTTACACCACTGTATTTAGTAGAATTAGCAGAACCAGTTACCGACACTGATGCAGGAGCAACAACATTGTTTGTTTTTGCTGTTGTAGCGTTATGAACATCATGAACATGTTTTATAATCGGATTACTATAGATTATCTTTCCTGAATGGGCATCCACGTATATTTCGTCACGTGATAAAGGTTCTGTAGCATAAATATCGAATTTATAGGCTAAGTTTACTTCTCCCGTTTTAATATTAGGTAAAATAAGTAATTCACCAGTAGGTTTTTCATAATTCATAGCCGCAGCATCCTCTGGACTCTCCCAAAGATATTTTGCACCATTTTTTGAATTTAAAATATTGTCTAATGCTTGTTTATAATTTATAGTTGGAGTTAAATCCAAATTAGAAGCGTTATAAGCTTCACCATTCATCATATAAACTTCATTATTTTGACTATGTGTAATCATAACACCAAATTCTACTTTCAATCCTTTGTAAAACTGTTGATAATGTTCATGTGTTCTTCCCGTTTCATCTGTATTAGAGAAGGTAGAAACATAGCTATTAGTTCTTTCTAGTTTATTTCTAGATTTGAATTGTGAAAAAGCATCGGCTTTAGATAATGGATTGTCAAATCTAAGAACGGTTTGGATTGGTTCTTTGTCATTCAACTTTTTATTAGATTGTGCAATAGTATTTTGTAAAAATAGGATTGAACAACAAACAGATAGTAGTGTAACTTTCATTCAGGCTTGGGTTTTTTATTGGTTTTAGGCTTCAAATATACTAATAATTTGAATTATTCAAATTAAGATTATCTTATGTCTTTATAGGTTTAATTTATATAAAATGCTTGTTTTTTATCCTTAGATTAAATAAAATGAAAAAAAAAGAACTTTTTGTAAAGGATACAAAAAGCGCTTTTTTTTTAAATGATCAAAAAGTATTAATTTTTTAAATAGTTTTTAAGTTCCTCGTAGCTTTTAATCTTTATTCTCATTTTATCTTTACCTAGTACACTTTCAATTTGGCTAGGTATAGATAATTTAATATTTAAAATAGGCTCAACGGTATCCGAAAATTTAATTGGATGAGCAGTTTCTAAAAAAACGCCTACGCTATTGGGTTGATTTTGCAATTCTTTTTTCAACCCTAAATAACCAACAGCACCGTGTGGCTCGGCAATATATCCTGTATTGGCATAGATGTTTTGTAAGGCAAATTTTGTTTCTTCATCAGTGAAAGTATAGGATGAAAAGTCTTTTTTGAATTCATTCAAATCATTATTATACATTTCCTGAATACGCACAAAATTACTAGGGTTTCCAACATCCATTGCATTAGATATTGTAGCAATAGAAGGTTTGGGTTCGTATTTGCCATTTTTTAAAAACTGAGGAACCGTATCATTTACATTGGTTGCAGCTACAAAATGAGCGATTGGTAAACCTAGTTTTTTGGCTAAAATTCCCGCGCATATATTTCCGAAATTTCCACTCGGACAAGAAACTATCAATGTTTTGTTGCGTTTTTTTAATTGTTTATATGCAAAGAAAAAGTAAAACATCTGTGGCAACCAACGTGCAATATTGATAGAATTGGCTGAAGTAAGGTTTTTATGAACTAAAGTTTCATCTAAAAATGCTTTTTTAACCATGTCTTGACAATCATCAAAAACGCCATCAACTTCTAAAGCCGTGATGTTTTGACCTAAAGTAGTCAATTGTCTTTCTTGAATATCACTTACTTTCCCCGATGGATAAAGAATGACTACTTGAACGCCTTTAACTCCTAAAAAACCACTTGCTACTGCTCCACCAGTATCACCAGAAGTTGCAACTAAAACCGTGTTTTTTTGATTTTTATCTTTATTAAAATACGCCAGACATCGAGACATAAATCGAGCGCCAACATCTTTGAATGCCATAGTAGGGCCATGGTACAATTCTAACGAATAAACATTTTCCTCTACCGGCACACACGGAAAATCAAAACATAAGGTTTCAGTGATGATTTGCTTTAACTCGGCTTCAGGAATTTCATTACCAACAAATTGTTGTATTACTTGAAAAGCAATTTCTTCGTTCGATAACGATTCAATACCGTCAAAAAAAGATTGAGGTAATGGTGTTATAGAGGAAGGAAAATACAATCCTCTGTCGGGCGCAAGACCTTGTATAACGGCTTCTTGGTAAGAAACGTGGTGGTTTTTGTTGTTTAGACTATAATAGTTCATTTTAATTTTTTTTGGAACCCAGATTTAAGAAATTATTGAAATTTCTTAAATCTGGGTGGCTTGAATTATATTGTTTTAACACCTATAGGATTGATCTTTGAAATGTGTATGTCCGATGGAATACCTGTGTTCATATAGGTATCGGTCATTGCAAAGGCTACTTTTTCAGCAATTGACTGACCTTTACATAAGGCAAAAATAGAAGGACCTGCTCCCGAGATACCTGAACCTAAAGCACCATTATGAATAGCTGCAAATTTGGTAGCATCAAATCCTGGTATTAACTTTTTACGCAAAGGCTCTACAATCACATCATTGAGGGAACGCCCAATTAATTCGTAATCGTTGGTATATAAACCAGCAATTAATCCACCAACATTTCCCCACTGCGTAATCGCTGATTTTAAAGTAATCATAGGTTCTAATATTGCTCTTGCTTCCGATGTTTTTACTTCAATTTGTGGATGCAAAACAACTGCATATAGTTCGCTTGGACTATCAATTCTAATCACATCCAATGGGTTGTAGCCACGAACTAATGTAAATCCACCTAATAAGCAAGGAGCTACATTGTCAGCGTGTTCACTGCCACTAGCTAACGCTTCACCTTTCATAGCAAACTCTACTAATTGATGACGAGAAAATGGTTTTCCAAGTAACTCATTAATTCCAAATACAGCACCAGCAGCACTAGCAGAAGAACTTCCAATACCACTTCCAGCTTTAATTTTTTTGTGGATTTCTATTTCAAAACCAAAATCAATATCTAAATTCTTTAGTATTGCTAATGCGGCAACACCTGCCACGTTCTTTTCCGTTTCTAAAGGTAAATCAGCACCTGTTATCTTGGTAATTCTAATGCCTTTTTCAGGTGATTTTCTGATAATCATTTCATCACCAATATTTTCTAAACACAATCCCAACACGTCAAAACCACAGGAAAGATTGGCTATGGTGGCAGGACAGAATATTTTTATTTCGTTCATTTATTTTTGTTTCAGGTTTCAGGTTTTAGGTTTCAGGTTGCAACTCGAAACTTTAAACTTGGAACAAATTTCTATACATTTCCAATTCGAATTACATCGGCAAAAATACCAGATGCAGTAACAGCAGCTCCTGCACCAGCACCTTTAATGATTAAGGGCTGATCAATATATCGGTCGGTATAAAATTCTACAATATTGTCTTTTCCTTCTAGATTGTAAAAAGGACTTTCTTTTGGGATGAATTGCAATCCAACACTTGCTTTTCCATTGTCAAACGAAGCTACGAATTTTAAACGACAATCTTTAGATTTAGCTTCAGTCAAAAGATTTTCAAAATGAGTAGCATGTTTGGTTAATGATGCAAAGAAATCTTCATTATTCGTAGTATCCATACATTCTTTTGGCAAGAAAGAATTGTTTTCTATCTGTTCCATTTCCATTTCATATCCACTTTCCCTGATTAGAATTAATATTTTTCTAGCTACATCAACGCCGCTTAAATCAATTTTTGGGTCAGGTTCTGTAAATCCTTGAAATCCTGCTTCTTTAACAACATCATGAAAGTTATAGCTATCACTAAAATTATTAAAAATAAAATTCAAACTACCCGATAAAACGGCATTAATCCTATTTACTTTATCACCGGAAGCAATCAAATGTTTTAAGGTATCTATGATAGGTAATCCAGCACCAACATTGGTTTCAAATAAGAAAGGGGCATTGTATTTTCTGGATAATGATTTTAAGTATTTATAGTTGTCATATTGCGAAGAACAAGCAATTTTATTACAGGTCACTACAGCAATATTTTGTTTCAAGAACTGATCATAAATAGCGGCAATATCATAGTTAGCAGTTATATCTACAAAAATACTATTGCGTAAATTCAATTCTTTTGCTCTCGAAATAAAATTATTTACATTCGTTGTTTGACCATTATCCAATTGCGACTTCCAATCTTTTAAATTAATCCCTTCTTCATCAAAAACCATTTTCCTAGAATTTGACATGGCAATCACACGTACATTAATTTTTAGATTTTCTTTTAGGAATTTCTTTTGTTGGCTGATTTGGTCAATGAATTTTTCGCCCACATTTCCAACTCCCATTACAAAGAGATTCAGCTGTTTGGTATTGTCTTCAAAGAAACGTTCGTGTAAGGTATTCAAAGCCTTTTTAACGTCTTTCTCGTTGATAACTACCGATATATTTCTTTCGGAGGCACCTTGCGCAATCGCACGAATGTTCACGTTGTTTTTACCAAGGGTACTGAACATTTTACCACTCAAACCTTGATGGTTTTTCATACTCTCACCCACCAATGCTACGATGCACAAATCTTTTTCTACGATACAAGGATCAATCTTATTTTGAGCAATTTCCAATTCAAAAGCTTTATCAATAGCGACTTTAGCTTTAGCAGCATCAGCATTTACAATTCCAATACAAATCGAATGTTCAGAAGAGGCTTGCGTAATAAAAACGACATTAATACTGTTTTGAGAAAGCACTTCAAACAATCTTTTGGAAGAACCAGCTACACCAATCATTCCAGAACCTTCCAAAGTCAATAAAGCTATGTTATCGATATGAGAAATTCCTTTAATGGGATTAGCATTAGCCTCTGGATCACTCGAAATCAGTGTGCCATAAGCGTCCGGTTCAAACGTATTTTTAATCCAAATAGGAATATTTGCTTTTAAAACAGGTTGTATGGTGGGTGGATATAATACTTTGGCTCCAAAATGAGACAATTCCATCGCTTCTTGATAAGAAATAGATTCAATTGGTTGTGCTTGTTTTACTATTTTCGGATTAGCAGTAAACATTCCGTTTACGTCGGTCCAAATTTCTAATGAAGAAGCTTCCACACCATTAGCAATGATAGCAGCGGTGTAATCGGAACCTCCGCGACCTAATGTAGTCGTATTGCCGTCTTCAGAAGAAGCAATAAATCCAGGTAATACAACCACTTGCGACTTATTGGAAGCAAAATAATCAGCAATTAATTGATTCGTCACCTCAAAATCAACAGAAGCTTTACCAAAATTAGAATTGGTTTTAATCAATTCGCGGCTGTCTTTAAAATTGCTATTTGGAGTCGTTTGTTGCAATGCCGTGGCAATAATTTGTGAAGATAATAATTCGCCAAAACTAGCTATAGCATCGGCGGTTCTTGGCGATAATTCCCCTAAAAGAAAACAACCATCCAACAAAGTTTGTAGTTGGTCAATTTGACTATTAATTTTAATCAACAATTGATTTTGATTGGCATTATCTACTAAATCTGAAATGGCCTCAAAATGCTTTTGTTTGATTTCTTCTATATTGGTTTTGTAGATTTCGTCTTTGGCTGCTGCTTTTTTAGAAGCATTAATAAGCATATCGGTTACGCCGCTCAAGGCAGAAACCACAACGGCAAGTTTATTTTCTTTGGCTTTTTGGTTAATTATAGTAATAACCTTTTGAATGTTTTGTGCATTGGCTACAGAAGTTCCGCCAAATTTTAATACTATCATAATTTCTAATTAATAAAACAAAAGGATTCAATTTTTTTATTGAAAATTGTTCTTTCTTGTAATTTGTGATTTGTAATTTGTTTTTTGCTTTTTTTCACGATATCTCTTCTTTCAATAGAAAGTTCATTAATCATTGTTATATGTGAAAATTATACCCCGAATGGGGTTGTAGTTGTTGTAGTCGTAGTGCCAACAAAAGACACAACCATTAAAGCGGTTGTGAAGAATGAAGAATATAAGTCTCTGTTGTTTAGCATACGTTTCAAAAGTACTATTTTTTGTCATTTAAAAAAGTTTCGTCTGTATTTTTGTGAATTACATAATTTTAGGGAGATGAATTTTTATTTTATTATATTTTGATTATTCATTAACTATTATTTTTAGTGAATTCACAATAAAATAGACGTTAAAATAGTTGCATTTTAATAAATGTTTGCGGAATTTTGACATCAAATTTAACAGAAAATGGAGAATATACATTACATAAGTTCAGAAGTATTAAGTTTAGATGGGTTACAAGAAATTATTGCGCATCATAAAACATTAGAACTTTCAGAAGAAGCAAAAGTTAATATTCAAAAATGTCGTGAGTATTTAGATAAAAAAATGGCATCTCACGATGCTCCTATATATGGCATCAATACCGGCTTTGGTTCCCTTTGTAACGTAAAAATTTCCAATGATAATTTATCACAATTACAAGAAAACCTTGTAAAATCACATGCTTGTGGAACGGGTGAAGAAGTGCCACACGAAATTGTGAAAATCATGTTGTTGCTGAAGATTCAATCCTTAAGTTATGGTTATTCAGGAGTACAATTAGTTACCGTGCAGCGTTTAGTTGATTTTTATAATCATGATATTTTACCCGTACTATACAATCAAGGCTCACTAGGAGCAAGTGGAGACTTAGCACCGTTAGCCCATTTGTCATTACCTTTATTAGGAGAAGGCGAAGTATACTATGAAGGCTTTCGTCAACCTGCCCAAAAAGTATTAGATAAAATGGGATGGCAGCCTATAGTTTTGCAATCCAAAGAAGGTTTAGCCTTATTAAACGGAACGCAATTCATGAGTTCCTATGGTTGTTACGTTTTGCTAAAAGCCATGAAATTCTCTTATTTAGCCGATGTAATTTCAGCTATATCATTAGAAGGATTTGATGGAAGAATCGAACCTTTTAACGAATTAATCCATTATGTTCGTCCACACAAAGGGCAGATTGTAACCGCAAAACGAATGACTGAATTGTTGGAAAACAGTGAGATTATAGCACAAGAAAAACAACATGTGCAAGACCCTTATTCTTTCCGTTGTATTCCTCAAGTACATGGAGCTTCCAAAGACACTATTGAATATGTAAAGAAAGTATTCAAAACCGAAATCAATTCGGTTACAGACAATCCAAATGTTTTTGTAGGCGAAGATGTTATCATTTCAGGAGGTAATTTCCACGGACAACCGTTAGCATTAGCGTTAGATTTTCTTGGAATTGCTTTGGCAGAATTAGGAAGTATTTCCGAAAGAAGAACTTATCAATTAATATCAGGATTAAGAGGATTGCCAGCATTCCTAGTAAGCAATGCAGGGCTAAATTCTGGTTTTATGATTCCTCAATATACCGCAGCAAGTATCGCTAGTCAAAACAAACAACTGGCAACGCCAGCTAGTGTAGATAGTATCGTTTCTAGCAACGGACAAGAAGACCATGTTTCCATGGGCGCCAACGCTGCCACTAAATGCTTGCGAATCATGGAAAATCTAGAGCGCATTCTAGCCATCGAATTGATGAATGCTTCCCAAGCTATTGAATTTAGAAGACCTCTACAATCAAGTGATTTTATCGAAATGTTCCTAAAATCCTATCGAGAAGAAGTGCCTTTTGTAG
>CAIRMK010000146.1 GCA_903879645.1 uncultured Bacteroidota bacterium | reverse complement strand
GTGAAATGACATTTTTACTATTCTGACCAGCATAATTTATTTATTAAAATTAATCATTACAAAATCTCTATACCTCAATCCGAGTAGGGAAGAGGCAGTGCCTGTTTTTGTATTGCTTTTGTATATTCCGATTTCAAGAAAACCAGCTTCATTAAAGATTGCCAAATGTCTTCCTGTAATTGTTGAAGGTTGTTTGTCGGTCGTTTCTATCTCTGAATATTTAGCAAAAATTGTTTTTACTTTTTTACTTTTGAAAGTCACTTCATAAGGTCTTCCTTTGGCAATGTCTAAAAATAATTTTTTTGAAATATTGGTTACCGCATTTCCAAAATGGTCAATATAAACGACATATCCTTTTATTGAATTTGCATCGGAAGCGATTACGGGTTGTAATTCGGTTACATCTTTGAGTTGTTTGATTTCTTTGCCAATCACATTTAGGGAGCCCCCTTTAGCGATATGAACGGCTACGGTTACGAACACATCCATATCGGTAGCTTCGGGTAATAATCTATCGTGAATGTTGATAGCCACTATTTTTTGAGGTTTGATTTTCTGAATTAACATACTTAGAATTCCGTTATCGGTTGCAATAAAATAATGGCCATTCCATTCCATTGCCACATGTTGGTTATCTTCTTTTAATTCAATATCGATACCGATAATGTGTACTGTACCTTTAGGGAAGCTATTGTATGAAGCATCAATTATATAGCTTGCTTCACTTATGTTAAACGAATCAATATGGTGTGAAATATCAACTATCAGTGCTTCTTTATTTTGTGATAAAATTTTCCCTTTCAAAGCCCCCACAAAGTGGTCTTTTAATCCGTAATCGGTAGTAAGGGTAATTATTGACATAAAATTGTTTATAACTAAATGAGAAACGTATTACTGTATTTCTTAAATTTGAAATGATTGCAAAGCTACTAATAATTAGTAAAAAAAATTAATTAAAAAACTCATCCATTTGAACGAACGTATCATTGAATTACACGACATCGCTCCTAAAGAATTTTGGGGAGCACAAGACACTCATCTTGAAACGATTAAAAAGTACTATCCTAAGTTAAAAATTGTTGCTCGTGGCACAACACTGAAGGCATTTGGCGAAAAAGCAGAATTAGATGAATTTGAAAATCGATTCAATCGGTTAATGTTACATTTCACTCGATACAATAATATTGATGCGAATGTTATTGATAGGGTAATACATAGTAACTCACAAGAAGAACAGCGAATGCCTGACCATGACAAGATTTTGGTTCATGGGATTGGAGGAAAATTAATTAAGGCCATGACTCCTAACCAACAAAAGTTGGTTGAATCGGTTTTTAAAAACGATATGGTTTTTGCTGTTGGTCCAGCTGGTACTGGTAAGACGTATACTGGCGTTGCATTGGCTGTCAAAGCATTGAAAGAAAAGCAAGTCAAGCGAATTGTATTAACACGTCCTGCCGTGGAAGCCGGTGAAAATTTAGGATTTCTTCCAGGCGATATGAAAGAAAAACTGGATCCCTATATGCAACCTTTGTATGATGCTTTGCGTGATATGTTACCTCCACAAACTTTGGATGATTATATTTTAAAGGGAATTATTCAAATTGCACCCCTAGCATTCATGCGTGGTAGAACGTTGGACAATGCCTTTGTAATTTTGGATGAGGCTCAAAATACGACTCATTCTCAAATGAAAATGTTCTTAACACGTATGGGGAAAAATGCCAAATTTATCATTACAGGTGATCCTGGGCAAGTTGATTTACCTAGACGCACGATTTCAGGATTGAAAGAAGCTATTTTGGTTTTGAAAGATATTGAAGGGATAGGTATTATTTATCTAGATGATAAAGACATTGTACGTCACCGATTGGTTAAGAAAGTAATTGATGCGTATAAGAGCATAGAAAACAATGATTAATTTAATATTAGATATTAGATTTTTAATATTAAATAGTAGGTTAAGGCGAAAAGTAGGGGTTATTTCCTAACTTTTCGCTTTAGTTTTTTAATAATACAGTAGTTTTGTATTGAAAAAAATAATAATGAAAGAATACTTTAAGTACGCTAACGGCTATATCAACATCAGCGATGAAAATCTATATTTGACACATTCAGGAAATTGGTCTGAAACCTTAACACTGCAAGAGAAATCTTCAAAATCAAATTTTAAAGCCAATAGAATGTATTTGAATTATTTGATTATCGTGGTTTTGATTGGTTTTGGAGTTTATGATTTAGTAAAGGATTTTAAAAACAAAACTTTTCCCTTTGGGATTGTATTACTATTTCTGGGTTTTTTAGCTTATTTTAAAAGAGAAAAGGGGATGCGATATAAAATTCCGATAGCAAAAATTAAGTCAATTACTATTTTAAATAACGCTGCCAAAATTTATTTTTATACTGCAGATGATTTAGAAGATTGCACGGAAATTTTCAAAATAGAAATCAAAGGATTTACGATTTTAGAAAATTTGAAGTCTCAAATTTTACCTTCTGCTATTAACTTCGCAGCTTTTCTAAGTATGGCCGAGATTTCGCGCTCCAAGCTTCGGACTC